>NZ_JBSFVC010000015.1:0-252212 GCF_053592095.1 Streptomyces sp. NPDC002787
CGGAGCCCCGCGCGGTGTTCTGCAGCGGGTAGTTGAACGGGATGATCTGGCCGGAGACACCGATCGGCTCGCGGACGGTGTAGTCGATCAGGCCGCGGCCGAGAGGGATCGTCGTGCCGCCGAGCTTGTCGGCAGCGCCCGCGTAGAACTCGAAGTAGCGGGCCGCCGCCTCGACATCGGCCTTCGCCTGGCGCAGCGGCTTGCCGACGTCCTGGCTCTCCAGCCGCGCCAGACGTTCGCCCTGGTAGCGGATGGCATCGGCGATCCGGTACAGGATTCTGCCCCGGTCGGCGGCGCGCAGCCCGGCCCACTCGGGCGCGGTGAACGCTGCCCGGGCGGCGGCCACCGCCTGGTCCACGTCCGCCGGGCCGGCCAGCGCCACTTCGGCGAAGGCAGTCCCGTTCGACGGATCGAGGACGGTGAGGGTGCGGCCGTCGGCGGCCGGCACCTCCTTGCCGCCGACGAGAAGCAACTTCGTGTCGCCGCTCATGGCCGGATCTCTCCCTGGACCTCACCGAAGATGACGACCTCGTCACCGGGCCGGACGGTACGGATGCGGCGCACCCAGAGCACGATGCCGTCCTGCGGGGCGAGGACCTCCTCCAGCGTGTTGCCGTAATGGTCGACGATGTGGGCGATCAGGTCGCCTTCCTTGCAGGTGTCGCCCGGCTCGGTGTGCCCGAGGAAGAAGCCGCCGGCGTTGGAGCGGGCGAAGGTGCCGGAGACGGCCGTGTAGGTGTCCCTCCGCTCCGCCTCACCGTCGATCATGCCGAGTTGCCGCAGGATGTTGCGGATCGAGTGGATGTGCAGCTGAACGTTGGCCTCGCGGTAGGTGCCGCCGCCGGCCTCGATGGTGATGGCGGGCTTTCCGGCCGCGAGGGTGGGGTGGCGGACCGTGCCGCCCCACTTGCCGCCCTTCCAGACCAGCTCGTGGCCGGCCGCGAGAGCGAGGTCCGTCGCCAGCTCCTCGTAGCCGCCCTGAAGGATCACGAGCGGGGCGATCTCGCCGAACGTGCCGCCGGTGTGCAGGTCCACCAGGGCGTCGATGGCCGGTACGACCTGCTCGACGAAGGTGGCCGCCAGCCGCAGGGAGTACGAGCCGTCCGCGTCGCCGGGGAAGATCCGGTTGAGGTTCAGGTAGTCCAGGCCACTGGTGCGGGCGGCGGCCTCGAAGGCCGGGGTGTTCATGCAGGGGATGCCGACGAGGGTGCCGCGCAGGGTGGCAGGGTCGATGTCGGCGAGGACACGGCGGATGGCCTCCTGGCCGTCGTACTCGTCGCCGTGCACGCCCGCGTCCACGCACAGGACCGGGCCGTCCTCGGCACCGTTGACGACGATCAGCGGAATGCCGAGATCCACGCCGTAGCTGCTGGTGCCGACCGGGATCAGACCCTGGGCGCGCTCGCCGGGGGCGACGGTCAGCGGACCGATGGAGTACATGGGGAGGTTCCTTTCGAAGAGGTGATTCACAGACGGTCGGACGCCTCGTCGAGGGTCTGAACGATGATGTCGGCGATACGGTCGAGCAGTTGGCGGTCGCTGATCAGCGGGGGCGCGATCTGGACCAGGGGGGCGGGGCGGTTGTAGACGCGGGCCAGCAGTCCGGCCTCGCGCAGGCGGCGCGGGATCAGGTCGACGATCAGTTCGGCGCGGGCGGTGTCGCTGAAGCCGCCGCCGTCGAGGTCGCCCACGAGCTCGACGGCGTAGAAGAAACCGGCGCCGCGGACGTCTCCGACGATCGGCAACTCCCCGAGGGAGGCCATGCGCTGGGCCAGGTGGTCCTGGTGGCCGCGGACGTGGTCCAGGATCCGGTCCCGCTCCATGATGTGGAGGCTGCGCAGGGCGATGGCCGCGCTCAGCGGGTGGCCGCTGAAGGTGTAGCCGTGGTTGAGGACTTCGCCGGGCCGGTTGATGACCTCGGCGACGCGGTCCGCTACCAGGGTCGCGCCCATCGGGGCGTAGCCGGCGGTGATGCCCTTGGCGACGGTGACGATGTCGGGGCGGGCGCCGTAGCGGTCGCCGCCGAACCACTCGCCGAGCCGGCCGAAGGCGGTGATCACCTCGTCGGCGACGAGCAGGAACCCGTACTGGTCGGCGAGCCGGCGCAGGCCCTCCCAGTAGCCGGCGGGCGGGGTGATGCACCCGCCGCGGTTCTGCACCGGTTCCGCTATGAGCATCGCGATGCTCTCCGGCCCGGCCGCGAGGACTGTGGCCTCGACGTCGGCGAGCAGGTACTGGGTGAAGGCCGCCTCGTCCAGCGGCTGTTCCAGGGCCGTGCGGTTGGTGTTCGCGACGAAGTGGGTCTCCACGGCGGGTGGCCCGTACGGCTCGGTGAGACCGGGATCGTCGGTGAAGGACAGTGCCCCGAGGGTGAGGCCGTGGTAGGCGCCGCGCCGGGCGATGGCCTTGGTCCGCTGCGGCTCACCCCGCAGGGTGTGGTACCGGCGGGTGATCTTCCAGGCGGTCTCCACGGCCTCGGCGCCGCCGCCGCTGAAGAAGATGTGCTCTATGCCGTCGGGGGCCAGCGACGTCAGTCGCTCGGCGAGTTCCAGTGCGGTGGGGTGCGCAGATTCGGACCACAGGGGGCTGTAGCACAGTTCGTGCAGCTGCTTGTCGGCCGCTTCGGCGATCTCGTCGGCGTACGAGTAGCCGAGCTGGCAGCAGTACAGGCCGGAGAGGCCGTCGATGTAGCGGTTGCCGGCCGCATCGTCGACGTACGGTCCCTCGCCGTGGCGTACGACGAAGAGTTTCTTGTCGGGTTTCGCGAGCGATCCGTTGGCGGTCATGTTCAGCAGCAGGTGCCGCTGAGCGGTGGTGGTGGTCATACGGCCTCGCCTCCAGGGGCGGCGATCCCTGCCGTGTTCTCGACGGACAGCAGGGAGTCCTGCCGGCCCGAGCCGAGCCAGCGCACCAGGGCCACCAGGGCGAGGGCGAGGATGGCGAAGGCGATGAGGATCGCGCTGATCGCGGTCACGCTGGGATCGATGTCGAAGGTCAGGGAGTTGTAGATCTGCACCGGCAGGGTGACGGTGTCGACCGAGGACAGGAACTGGGAGATGTAGAACTCGTCGAAGCTGGTGATGAAGGAGAAGATCGCTGCCGCGATCATGCCCGGCGCGGCGAGGGGGAAGGTGATCTTCCGGGCGATGGTGAGGCGGCCGGCGCCCATGCTGGCGGCGGCGTCCTCCAGCCGTTCGTCGATGCCGCGCAGGGTGGCCACCAGGATCAGCACCGCGATCGGCGAGGCCAGCACGGTGTGACCGAGGGCGATCGCGAGCGGGCTGCCCAGCATCGCGGCCGGCTCGAACAGCAGGAACAGGCCCAGGGCGGTGACGATGTTCGGGATGAGGAGGGGGCCGAGGATCAGGGCGTAAACCGCGGAGCGCAGCGGGAGTTCGCTGCGGGTCAGTGCGGTCGCCGCGGTGACCCCGATGATCAGCGAGAACACGGTGCTGAGGCAGGCCACGAGGGCACTCAGCGACAGCGCGGCCGGCCACTTGCTGCCGTCGGCGAACAGCGATTCGTACCAGTGCAGCGTCCACGCGTGGGGCGGGAACGCGGCGAAGGCGTTGTCGCTGAAGGAGGTGATGACGATGACGACGATCGGCAGTGCCAGGAACAGCAGGATCAGGGTGGCAATGGCGGTCAGGGCGATCCGCCCGGTGATGGTCTTGCGCAGCTCCATCATGACGAGCTCCTCTTCTTGGCGCTGGCGCCGAGCGAGGTGACGAGCTTGACCAGCAGCAGTCCGGCGAAGGTCAGCAGCAGCAGGATGACGCCTTCAGCGGCCGCCCCGTTCCACTGGTTCTCCTTGGTCACCTGCTGGTTGATGAGCGAGGCGATCATCGTCTGGTTGGGTCCGCCCATCAGGGCAGGGGTGATGTAGTAGCCCAGCGAGAGGATGAAGCTGAGCAGTCCGGCGCTGGCCAGACCGGGGGCGACCAGCGGCAGGTAGATGCGGCGGAAGATGGTCACCCGGCCCGCGCCCATGCTGGCCGCGGCCGCGAGCAGCCGCCGATCCACGCCGCGCATCACGCCGTACAGCAGCAGCACCGTGTACGGCAGCATCACCGAGGTGGTGCCGATGACCACGCCGATCTCGTTGTACAACAGCTGGAACGGCGCCCCGGGAACCCACAGGTTGGCCAGGGTCTCGTTCACCAAGCCCTTGTCGCCGAGCATGATGATCCAGCCGTAGGTGCGTACCAGGGCGCTGATGAAGTGCGGCACGACCACGATCAGCATGGCCAGCCCGGCCCACAGGGGCTTGAGCCGGGAGATCGCGTTGGCGAGGACGAACCCGAAGACGAGGCTGAACAGCGCCGTCTCCGCCGAGATCCGCAGTGTGGTGAACAGGACGGAGAGGTTGACGCCGGTCAGCGCGTCGGCGTACCAGTGCAGCGTCAGTGATCCGTCGGTGTTCTTCAGGCTGAGGAACATCGTGCTGAAGATCGGGTAGACGAACAGCACCAGCAGGTAGACGACGACCGGCAGCGCGTACAGGATGCCGACCCGGGTCCTGCGTGAGGCGAGGAGTTTGCGCGGGCGGGCGGGAGCTCCTGCGGTGAGGGTGGCGGCCATGGCTCACCCTGCCTGTTCGGTGGGGAAGAGGTTGATGTCGTCGGGGTCGGCGGTGATCCCGACCCGCTCGCCGGCGACCGGGCCCCGGCCGGCCGGGACTTCCAGGCGCAGCAGCGGCGCGTCCTTGCCGTCGATCCGCACACCCGCGCGCACCAGAGTGCCCACGTAGGTGGCGGTCTCGACCGTGCCGGTACAGAAACCGTCGTCGGCGGCGCTGGCCCGCAGCCGGCCCGGCTGCACAGCCACCGTCACCTGCGCGCCGGAGGCCAGGTCGTGGCGGCGTGCCTTCAGCAGGCCCCCGTTCTGGTCGAGGCGGACCAGGGTGTGCTCGTCGGTGTGCTGCTCCACGCGACCGGGCAGGAAGTTGGCCGCGCCGAGGAAGTCCGCGACGAAGGGCGTCCTGGGCCGCTCGAACAGCTCTCTGGGGGTGTCGAACTGCTCGATCAGGCCGTTGCGCATCACCGCGATGCGGTCGGACATGACCAGCGCCTCTTCCTGGTCGTGCGTCACGTAGATGACGGTCAGGCCCAGTTCCTGCTGGATGGCCTTGATCTCGACCTGCAGCTGATCGCGGAGCTTCTTGTCCAGCGCGCCCAGCGGCTCGTCCATCAGGATCACCGGCGGACGGTAGACCAGTGCCCGGCACAGTGCGACGCGCTGCTGCTGACCACCGGACAGCTCACGCGGCTTGCGGCCGCCGAAGCCGGACAGGCCCGCGATCTCCAGCGTCTCCCCCACCCGGCGGCGGATCTCCTCCTTCGGCACACCGCGCAGCGTGAGCGGGAAGGCCACGTTCTCACTGACCGTCATGTGCGGGAAGAGCAGGTACTGCTGGAAGACGAAACCCAGACCCCGCTTCTGCGGCGCGAGCCGCGTGACATCGCGGCCCCCGACGGTGATGGTGCCGGAGTCCGGCTCGCAGAAACCCGCGATCATCATCAGCGTCGTGGTCTTGCCCGACCCCGAGGCGCCGAGGAAGGTGACGAACTCCCCCGCCGCGATCTCCATCGACGCCTCGTCCACGGCGACCACGTCACCGTAGGTCTTGCGCAGGGCCACCACCGACAGCGCTTTGCCGGTCGCGGTGGCCGTCTTGTTGCCGGCCACCGCGACGGGCGGCGTGGCGACACCGAATTCAGCCACGAGCCCACTCCAACCAGCGCTTGGTGACGGCCGCTTCGTTCTTCAGCCACCAGTCGATGTCCGTGTCGAAACCCTTGTCGTAGTACTTCGGCGCACCCGCCAGCGTGGACCGCACCTCATCGGTGAGCTTCTTGTAGGCCACCGGGGAGGCCGGGTTCGACGGGTAGGCCTCGGCAAGGCGGGCCTGGACCTCAGGACGCAGTGAGTAGTCCATGAGCTGGTAGGCGGCGTCCGCGTTGGCCGCACCCTTGGCGATACCGAAGCCCTGGAACTGACGACGGGCGCCGTTGAGCTGGGCCGCGACCGGGACACCCTGCTTCAGAAGGTCGGCCAGCCGGCCGTGCCAGACGGTGGACATCGTCACCTCCTGACGGCTCAGCAGCACTCCCGGGAGCGGGCCGCTGTCCCAGAACTTCTTGATGTCGCCCCGCAGCCGGGTCAGCACCTTGAAGGCACGGTCCACATCCAGCGGATACAGCTTGTCCATGGGGACGCCGTCGGCCAGCAGCGCGAACTCCAGTTCGGGCAGGTCGGCGTCCGGGTTGCACATCGAGCGGCTGCCCTGGAACGCCTTGGTGTCCCAGAAGTCCGCCCACGACTGAGGCGTCTTACCCCCGAAGGCGTCGGTGCGGTACGCCATGCACTGGGCGTAGAAGCTGCTGGCGATCGAATGGTCGGTGATCTGGTTCTCGGGGATCTTCGCGCTCTTCAGGCTCTTGACCCGGTCGCGGTCCAGCGTCTCCAGGGCGTCCTGAGCCACGAACTTGGCGTGGTCCATCATCGAGTTGTTGATCAGGTCGAACTGGGGGCGGCCCTGCTTGATCTGGGCCAGCATCTGGGTGCCCTGGAGGTTGGTGACCTGGACGCTGATGCCGCTCTCTTGGGCGAACGGCGTGTAGACCGCCTTCTGGAGGGCCTCGCCGAAGGCGCCGCCGCTGTCGCGGACGACCACCTTCTTGCCACCGCCCTTGCCGCCGGAGGCGACGCGGCTGGTGCCGGTGCCGCAGGCGGCAAGGGAGGGAAGGGCGGCCAGGGCGGCCAGGCCGCCGGCTCCGCGCAGGAGCGCTCTGCGACCGATCATGGGATCACTCATGACAAATCTCCTGAGGTTACGCGTGGGGACCAGCTCAGCGGGGTTGGGAGGGTGGGATCAGGGGCGCGACGGACGGGAGGGCCCGTCAGTCGTGCGGCACCGCGATGGCGGCGAGCTCCGCGCCAGGGGCGACGGTGAGCCCGTTCATGCCGTAGAGGATCTGTCCGGAGGCGGTGGCGGTGACCTTGTGTTCGCTGCCGCCGGCCGGGTCGATGACGCGGCCGATGCTCTGGCCCTCGGTCACCTCGTCGCCGGTGACTGCGTCCGGGTACCACAGGCCGGTGGCGGGGGACACGACCGAGCCGGTCCAGACCCACTCGCGCGGCTGGACGGTGACCGGTGCGACGTGCTGGGGCGCCTCGATGACGCCGAGGTGGTGCAGCAGGCGGTACAGGCCGTCGAGCAGGGTCCGCGTCTGGGCGGGGTCACGGTGGCCGAGCTGGCCGGTCTCGATGAGGATGGCGGGGATGCCCTGCCGGGCGGCAGCGGCGTGGCTGTTGCCGCCCTGGGCGTTGCGGCCGAAGAGAACTCGCTCGTATCCGACGGCGTGGGCCATGGCCCGCGTCTTCGCGTCCAGTTCCTCGTCGGAGGCAAGGCGGTAGCCGACGAAGTCGAGCAGGGTCTCGTCGATGCCGCCGCTGTGCAGGTCCGCGTAGGCGTCGGCGCCGCTGATCACGTTCTCGAAGAGCCAGGCCGCCAGCCGCTCCGTGGGGCCGCCGTCCTTGTCACCGGGGAAGACACGGTTGATGTTGACGCCGTCCAGCGGGGACTTGCCCAGGCGGCCCTCGTAGACAGCAGGGGGGTTGACGACGGGGCACATCACCACCTGGCCGCTCACGTCCTCCGGCTCCAGCAGCCCGCCGAGGCGGGCGGCTGCGTCGGTGCCGACGAACTCGCCGCCGTGGACGCCACCGGTGATCACGACCCTGGGCCCCGGACGGGAGCCGTTGACGAGGATCAGGGGGATGTCCACGGTCGTGGGACCGAGGTCCACGGGGATGGTTCCCCGGGTCTTGCGACCCGGCTCCGCGCTCAGCGGGCCGATGGTCAGTGTCATGTCGTACCTCATTCAGGCGGTGGTGCGGCCGAGCGTGCTGATGAAGCCGATCGGCTGGGAGGTGCGGCCCTCCAGGGCGAGGTCCGCGGCGATGTCGCCCATGGCGGGCGAGATCTTGAAGCCCTGGCCGGAGAAGCCGGCCAGCAGGACGATGTCGTCGCAGCCCGGGAGGGGACCGATCAGCGGGCGCGTGCTGTCGGTGTAGCCCTCCATGAAGACGGACAGGCGCACCGGGTCGGGGTTCAGGCCGGGCAGGTAGCGACGCACGATCTCGGTGAAGGTCTCCAGTTCCTCCGGCGCGACGGTCCGGTTCAGCCGGTTCGCGTCGTCCACGGGCTCATGATGGGCCTGGGGCAGGCCGAGCTTGACGGAGAGGCCGTCCGGGGACGGGATCCCGTAGAACTCGTGGGCACCGCGGCGGAGGAATCCCGGGCGCTCCTCGCCGGCCCGATGGTCGTCGTGGGGCAGGAACCAGGCGCTGATCGCGCGGCAGACGCTCACTTCCCACGGCAGGTCCGGCAGCAGTTCGCTCACCCAGGGGCCCGGGGTGACCACCGCGGCGTCGAAGCGCTCCGTACCGGTGTCCGTACGGATCTCCACGCCTCCCCCGGCAGCTTGGCCGACCTCCCTGACCGGGGTGTAGCGGCGGATCCTGGCACCCAGCTCCTCGGCGCGGCGGGCGGCGCTCTGAACCGTCAGCTCGGGGCGGACGAAGCCGGCGTGGCGGTCGAGGACGGCCAGGTCGCCGTCGTGGACACGGAACTGTGGGAAGCGCTTGGCCATCGCGTCGGCGTCGAGGACCTCGTGGTCGAGACCGTGTTCAGTGATGACGTCCATGACGGTGCGCATGTGCGAGTCATCGGCCGGCCCCATGAACAGGCAGCCCGTCAGCCGGCGCAGCTCCCGGCCGGTCTCCGCCTGCAGCTGCTTCCAGAGGGCGTCGGCGTGCTGGACGAGCGGCACATAGCGGCCGTCGTCGGTCTGCACGCTGCGGAAGACACGGGTCTCACCGCCGGCGGCACTGCGGTCATGGCCGGGCGCGAACCGGTCGTAGGCGACGACCTCGGCGCCACGGGCCGCCAGCCGCCACGCGGCCTGACTGCCCACTGTGCCGGTACCGACGACGGCGACACGTTTCCTCGCGGCCATGTGGTTCTCCTTGCCGGATGGTGGGTGGTCGGGGGCGGTTCAGGCCGTGGTGCGGCCGATGGTGGAGATGAAGTCGATGGGCTGGGGGGAGGTCCCGTCCAGCGCCAGGTCGGCGGCGACGTCGCCGAAGGCGGGCGAGAGTTTGAAGCCGTGGCCGGAGAAACCGGCGAGCAGGATCACGTTGCCCGCGCCGGGCAGCGGGCCGATCAGGGGCCGACTGCTGTCGGTGTAGCCCTCCATGTAGACGGAGAGGCGCGTCGGGTCCGGGTGCAGGTCGGGCAGGTGGCGGCGGAGCAGCTCGGTGAAGATCTCCAGCTCGTCCGGCTGGACGGTGCGGTCCAGCGCGTTGGGGTCGTCGGCCGGACTGTGCAGCTCCTTGTTGAGGCCGATCTTGACGGAGACGCCGTCCGGGGAGGGCAGGCCGTAGCAGTGGGTGGGAGACGTGCGGATGAACGCGGGGCGCTCCTCGCCGAACCAGGCGTCGGTGGTGGGCACGTACCAGGCGCTGATCAGGCGGCGGACGTCCACCTCCCACGGCAGGTCCGGCAGCAGGTCGTTCACCCACGGTCCGACGGTGACCACGACCGCGTCGAAACGCTCGGCGCCGTCGTCGGTACGGATCTCCACGCCGCTGCCGACCGGCGTGATCTCGCGGACCGGCGTGTAGCGGTGGATGCGGGCACCCAGCTGCTCGGCCCGGCGGGCCGCGGTCTGGACCGTGAGCTCGGGCCGGATGAAGCCCGCGCGGCGGTCGAGCACGGCGGCGTCACCGTCCTCCAGCCGGTACTGCGGGAAGCGCTTGGCCATCGCCTCGTGGTCGAGCGCCTCGTGGTCGAGGTCGTGCTCGGCGATCGACTGAAGGACGGTGGCCATCTGGTGGTGCTGGGTGGGCCCCATCAGCAGGCATCCGGTCAGCCGGCGCAGCTCACGGCCGGTCTCCCGCTGCAACTGCTCCCACAGGGCGTCGGCGTGTCTGAGGAGCGGGACGTACCGGGAGTCCTCGAAGTGCGCGCTGCGGAAGATGCGGGTCTCACCGCCGGCGGCGCTGCGGTCGTGGCCGGGCGCGAACCGGTCGTAGGCGACGACCTCGGCGCCACGGGCCGCCAGCCGCCAGGCGGCCTGGCTGCCCATCGTTCCGACGCCGACGACGGCGACACGCTTCCTGACAGACACAGCGGTTCCTTTCGTCTCCCGGGCTGGACGCCGGGCGCATGCATGCGGATTCTTTGATTCCGGATGCGGGGAGGGCTGGAGATCGCCCGACTCGGACTGTGAGAGGCGACTTCAAGCCACTCTCCCTGTTGTCCGTTCCACTCAGCGGCACGGTGTGCTACTGTGCGGCACGACGAACAATGACAGTGGCGTCGGAGGGAGTCAAGAGGTGTTGTCAGAGGAAATTCACAGTTAACGGGGGCAACCGCATGGAAGTCAGAAGCGTCACCAGGGCCCTGCAGATCCTGGAAGCGGTCGCGCAGCACCAGCCGGTGACGGTCGGAGAACTGAGCAAGCTCTTGACGCTGCCCAAGTCGACCGTCCAGCGCACACTGATCACCCTGAACGAGGCCGGGTGGCTGCGGGCCAACCGCAAGGACACCACCCGCTGGGACATCGGCGCGCGGGTGCTCGCCGTCCGACCGGCGGCGTTGCAGGGCTCGAGCCTGTTCGCCGCCGCGCGTGAGCCCATGGTCCGACTCCGGGACGCGCTGAACGAGACAATCCACCTGTCGGTGCCGGACGGGCTGCAGGGCGCTGTGATCGTGGACCGGGTGGACTGTACCCACGCACTGAGGATCGTTTTCGCCATTGGCGACATATCGCCCCTGCATGCGACTGCCTCGGGGCGCGCGATCCTCGCGCATCTGCCGACGGCGGACGTCGATGAGGTTGTCAGGCACGGCCTGGAACGTTTCACTGATGCCACGCCGACCGATCCGGTTCAGTTGCGCGCCGAGCTGGAGCGGGTACAAGCCGACGGATTCTCCGTCAACCGAAATCAGTACCGGCCGGGCGTCTGCGCGGTGGCAGCCGCCATCCTGGACGCGGATGGCACGCCCCTTGCAACGATCACCGTCTCCATTCCCGAGTCGCGGTACGACGCGGCACGGCTACCGGAGCTAGGGCGTCTTGTCACGGACACGGCGAAGGAGATCGCGGCGCGTCGCACGGGTGAGTGAGGGCGCAGCAGGATTCAGCGCAGGGACAATCCCGTGGTGCCACGGGCCGCTCTCCCAGCGCCTGGTGGCTTGGAAACCGGGCTCGGAGCGGCCCATCGCGATGCGGAGCGTCAGGGCCCGACCCGCTGTTGTCGGGCGGTGCGTGTTGAAGCCGGGGCTGGTCTTGGCATGGGCGGTCGGCAGCACTTGAGACAGTGCTGGCCGTACGGCCTGCCGCGCTGCAGGGATCCATCGTCAGCCACCTGCGCGCGACTCTTCGAGTTCCGGCGGCCACGGCACGGTCGAGGTGGACGGCCCTACCGCCGCCGCTTCCGGTCGCGGTGCGCGGACACGTGGACCCGTGTGGCGCACATGCGTGAGCAGTACTCGCGGCGGCCGTTGCGGGACACGTCGACGAAGACGGCACGGCAGCCCGGGGCCGAGCACCGCCCGAGACGGCAAGGATCCGTCTCGGTGAGTACCAGGGCGAGCCCGGCCGCGGTGGCGGCCCGCACGCGCGTGACGACGTCTGCGTTCTCGTCGGCGTAGTGCAGGTGTGGCGGCTGGCCGTCGTGAGTGGACACGTACGGGCGGGCCGCCGCATCGGTCAGCAACCGGTTGACGGCACCGACCCGCTCCGCCGTGGTGGGGGCGGCGAACGCCTCCCACAGGCGCCGGCGCCAGGCCAGCAGCAGTGGGAGCTCCTCGCCGGTCAGATCGGGGCGCGCCACCCGGTGCTCGGACAGCAGCGTCTCGACAGTGCGGGCATCGCACCCGTCGTCGAGGTTGGCCAGGGCCGCTGCCAGCAGGGCCGCGTTGCCGCCGTAAGCGTTGAAATGCATTTAGTCATTGCATCACGCTCACGGCATGACCTCATGCCTCTTCTTCACCTTGTCGAAGCACTCGACCTCCGTGGGCTGGGTGCGCTACCAGCGCTGCGCCTGCGGCCACCTCCGCGTGCTGCTGGCCGGGGACGTCCTCAAGGACGGCCCAGCGCCGCCCCGCGGACGGTCGCCTCAAGAGCCGGTGACCGCGGTCGGAGGGGCAGCCGGTGGCGGTGAGCCGGCGTGCTAGGGCCCAGCTGGGCTCCTTCGTCGTGCTGTGCCTTGTCCTTGCGGCAACTCCGGGCGCCAATCTCACGGTCGTGCTCGGCTGCGCGCGACAGGGCGGCCAGCGTGCCGCGGTCGCCGCAACGGTCGGCTTGACGCCCGGCAAAGTCTTCTGGGCGGCAGGCTCCGTGCTCGGGCTCGCCACGCTGCTGGCGACCTCACGCGTGGCATACGACGTGCTCCGGCTCGCGGGCGCGGCATACCTGATCTGGCTGGGCGCGCAGGCCCTGTGCTCGGCCCGGCGCAGGCCAGCGGCCCGACGGTCTCACGCCCGGGCTGTCCGCGCTCGGCGGTTCCGCCGTGGTCTGATCGGCGACCTGCTCAACCCCAAGGTGGGGATCTTCTATACCACCGTCTTCCCCCAGTTCATCGGGCCGGACGATGCGGTCGTCCCGGCGGCCACTGCGCTGCTCGCCGCCCACACCGCGGTGCTCATGACGTGGTATCCGGGAATGAGTTGTCTGCTGACCCGGGTGGGCCGCCGACTCGCGAGACCTGGAGTCTCGGCGGTGCTCGATGGGGTCATGGGTTCCGCACTCCTCGGGCTCGGCATCCGACTGGCGATCGTTCCACTCTGAAATGCCCAGCCGCCCATGCCTGCCCTCCCTCCCAGACCAAAGATCATGAGTCCTGGTCAAGCACCACGGTCAAGCGGACAGCGGAGCGAACGCGTGCAGCGCTCCGCGGTTCGCCTCGACGGCGACCTGGGGACGTCGCTAGGCGACACAGGTCCGCGCCATCGGGCAGATCACCGCCTCACGCAATGTGTCAACAGCCTGTTCGTCGATGTAGACGGCGTCACCTGGAGGCTGTGCCGGAGGCGGGACGGCGCAGGCGCCAGGCAACCTCACGGGTGCCCGGCGCCTGGCCCTGGTGCGGGGTTCACCCACAGCGTGCGAAGGTGGCCGGGCGGTCACAGCCCGATGTCGGCCAGCCACTGGCGCGTGGTCCGAGGGGTGACGCCCAGCAGCTTCTGGGCGGAGGTCTCCGGCGTGATCGAGCGGCCCGGCATGGCGCTCATCGCCTGGTAGGCCCCCGCGACATCGGCAGCCGGACCCTCCCCGATCATGGGCGCGACCGAGGTACGGAACTCCTCAGGGGTGATCGGCTCGAAGACCACATCCCGCCCGAGCCGGGCGGCGAACGCCTCGGCCAGATCCGGTCCCGTGATCGCCGGGTACTGTCCGACGGAGACCACACCGGTGACGTCCGGGCGTTCGAACAGGGCGACGGCGACATCGGCGATGTCCAGATGGGACGCCCAGGAGACAGGAAAGTCCGCCCGGATCGGGTAAGGCAGCACAGCGCGCTCACGGACCGAATCGACGACATACGGCATGAGCAGGTTCTCCAGGTACAGCTCGGGCGCGATCACCGCGTGGGACACACCGCTGTCGGCCAGGCCGGCGGCCAGCGTCGCGGCGGCACCGCCGACGGCGGGATCGATCGGGAAACCGCTGGTGGAGAACACCACGCGGGCCGGCCGCGCCGCGCGGACGGCGGTGAGGATGTTGCCCGCGAAGATCCGGCGGTCCTCTTCCGAGGTCACCGGCAGGTGGACGAACACTCCTTCGGCACCACGGTAGGCGTCGGTCAGGTCAGCGGCGGAGGAGTAGGCGGCGGCCACCACGCGCGCGCCGTCCACGACGGCGTCGGCGTTGCGGGTCACGGCGGTCACAGACCTTCCCGCGGCGGTGACAGCGAAGACGACAGGGGCACCCTGGGCGCCGGTGGCGCCATGGATCACGTAGGTCATGGCGCCATTAGTGCACAGGATGCACCAGTTACATCAACTGCACTAATGGGCTACTCTCCAAAAAATGACCAATCCCTGCCTGCCCGAGTGCGGTGTCGCCCGGTTCCTCACCCTCCTCAACGGCCCCTGGGCCACCCTCATCGTGCGCGAACTCCTGAAGGGCCCCCACCGGTTCACCGAACTGCGCGACGCCCTCCCCGGCATCAGCCCCCACACCCTGACCAGCCGACTGCGCCAGTTCGAGACCCACGGCATCGTCACGCGCACCACCTACGCGGAGATCCCCCCACGCGTCGAGTACCGACTCACCTCGCTCGGCGAGGGACTGCGCGACGTCCTTGAGGCCATGGCCACCTGGGCTCAGGCGGTCCCCGACCCCGAGGCTCACGTCACGGTGTGATCCACGGGGCGTGCAGCGGCCTGCGGGGCACTGCCAGAGTCGGCCTGACCGGCCCACCACCCTTCCCGGGAACCCGAACTTGCTTGTGACTGGCGGGAGTTGGGGGTCCGGGGGTAATACCCCGCCGGCTGGGTGCGTTGTCGGCGGCATCAGTGACGGATGCGGCCCCGGAGGAACCGCCTGGCATGCAAGTGGCATCGGTTCAGGCATGCGACAGCCGTCAGCGTGGTGTCCGTTGGCGGCGTCGCGCAGGATGCGGCGAGGGAGTGCGGGGGAAAGAACTCAAGGGGAGCTCAAGGTGCAGGGGGAATCGTGGCGCATGCGAGAGCACTGCGCGCCTGCGGGGTCCTCGCAGCGTGCGGGATCTTAGTGGCGCGGGCGGCTGGGCGTGCTCTATCTGGCCCGCACCGGGGCCGGGGAGCTGGCCGCTTGTCTACACGGGTACCTCACCGAACCGGGCCGCGCTCCGTGACCGCGTGCTGGCCGCTGCGGGCTTCGCGGGGCCGCGGATGGGATTCGAGCCCGTGATGCGCCCGGCCTTTGTGAAGGAGGCGGACGAGGCGGCCGAGGGCTGGTTGTTCGAAGCCCCCTACACCGATCCAGCCTCAGCCGGCGCCAAGGCCGCCGCGACGTTCACCGCCGCCTTCCGCGAACGCTACGGTGAGCCCCCCGGCCGCTGGGCCGCCGAGGCGTACGACGCCCTCGGTCTGGTCGCCCGCGCCCTGGACGCGCTCGGCACGGGCGCCGGGATCGAACCCGGCGAAGTCGCCGAGCGCCTCTTCCGCACCACCCATGACGGGGTGGCCAAGCGGATCCGGTTCCTCCAGAGCAGCACCCACTTTCTGGAACCGGTGAACATGAACTTCCTGTACCAGGTCACCGGCGGCGCCTTCCGTTTCCTGGGGCGGCACGACCAGGTGCGGGGGACGAAGGACTGACAGGGAGTGGGGTGAGCCGCAGGAAGAAGGGCTTTCGAAAGGAGCTGATCGGGAAGCGGCCGTGGCTGCCGGTCTTCCGCTTCCCGACCTGCGCCTGGCGACCTCAACCCGGCCGAGTCCGGCCCACCTGACTCCCGGTCGCCGGCGTGATCCGATCGTGCCGGGGCACCCGCTGCGGGTGCCCCGGCTCCGCCGGGAAAAGGAGATCACACAGGCAATGGATCACCATGCCCCGCTCTCCGGGTACCGTCAGGGTATGAGTCATCCGCACCCCGAGCTGAAAGCCGCCCCGCCCCTTCCCGAAGGAGGGCTGCGGGTCATCGCCCTGGGCGGCCTAGGTGAGATCGGCCGCAACATGACCGTCTTCGAGCACGCGGGCAAGCTGCTCATCGTCGACTGCGGCGTGCTGTTCCCCGAGGAGACCCAGCCCGGCGTGGACGTGATCCTGCCGGACTTCACCTCGATCCGGGACCGGCTGGACGACATCGTGGCCGTGGTACTCACCCACGGCCACGAGGACCACATCGGCGGCGTACCGTACCTGCTGCGCGAGCGGTCCGACATTCCCGTCGTCGGCTCCAAGCTGACGCTGGCGTTCCTGGAGGCCAAGCTCAAGGAACACGGCATCCGGCCGCGCACGGTGCGGGTGCGGGAGGGCGACCGGCGGAGCTTCGGGCCCTTCGACTGCGAGTTCGTGGCGGTCAACCACTCCATCCCCGACAGCCTCGCGGTCGCGATCCGCACCCGGGCCGGGATGGTGCTGCACACCGGCGACTTCAAGATGGACCAGTTCCCTCTCGACGACCGCATCACCGATCTGCGCGCCTTCGCCCGCCTCGGCGAGGAGGGCGTGGACCTGTTCCTCACCGACTCCACCAACGCCGAAGTACCCGGCTTCACCACCTCCGAGCGAGAGCTGAACCCGGCGATCGAGCAGGTGATGCGCACCGCGCCGCGCCGGGTCATCGTCTCCAGCTTCGCCAGCCATGTGCACCGCATCCAGCAGGTCCTGGACGCCGCCCACCAGCACGGCCGCAAGGTCGCCTTCGTAGGTCGGTCGATGGTCCGCAACATGGGCATCGCCCGTGACCTGGGCTACCTGAAGGTCCCGTCCGGTCTGGTCGTGAGCACGAAGGAGCTGGAGAAGCTCCCGGACCACAAGGTCACTCTGGTGTGCACCGGCTCCCAGGGCGAACCGATGGCCGCGCTGTCACGCATGGCCAACCGCGACCACGTGATCCGCATCGGCAAGGGCGACACCGTCCTGCTCGCCAGCTCCCTCATCCCCGGCAACGAGAACGCCATCTACCGGGTGATCAACGGACTCACCCGGTGGGGCGCCCACGTGGTCCACAAGGGCAACGCCAAGGTGCACGTCTCCGGGCACGCCAGCGCCGGCGAACTCGTCTACTGCTACAACATCGTCAAACCCCGCAACGTCATGCCCGTGCACGGCGAATGGCGCCACCTGCGGGCCAACGGCGACCTCGCCATCCGTACCGGTGTCGACCCCGAACGGGTCGTCATCGCCGAGGACGGCGTCGTCGTCGACCTGGTCGACGGGCGCGCGTCCATCACCGGCAAGGTCCCCGCCGGCAACGTCTACGTGGACGGCATGGAAGTCGGCGGCGCCACCGAAGCGTCCCTCAAGGACCGCCTCACCCTCGCCGCCGAAGGCGTGGTCACGGTGGTGGCGATCGTCGACGCGGACACCGGCGCCCTCGCCGAGGCCCCCGACTTCCTGGCCCGCGGCTTCGTCCACGACGACGCCACCTTCGAGCCGGTCATCCCCGTCATCGAGAAGACCCTGGCCACCGCGGCCGAGGAAGGCGTCGGGGACGCGCGCCAACTCGAACAGCTCGTCGCCCGCGCCGTGGCGAACTGGGCGTTCCGCACCCACCGCCGCAAGCCCCTCATCATTCCCGTCATCATCGACGCCTGAGCCACAGAAAAGGTCGTCCGAGAGCTGCGGGGCGGTCTCCGGCAGGAGAAGGTGAGGGCCATCGGAAATGCGTTGGACGCCGGCACACACGGAGCGCGCGGCGTCCAGCGGCTCCTGCGTGCCTGCGTGCCTGCGTGCCTGCGTGCCTGCGTGCCTGCCACCATGCAGGCGAAGCCGGTGCCCTGCGAACCGGCACACCGCGTCATTCCGAAGGAATGCGAAACTCGAATTCGGGACGGTCCCACGGCACGGCGGGCGGGTTCGCGAGCGCGGTCCCGGTCCGCACTGCACCTGCGCGGTGGTAGAAGTCCTCGGCGGGTAGATGCGACACGACCTTGACACGGTCGAGCCCGGCGGCACGGGCCTCGGACTGCATGTGCGCCACGAGCAGCCGTCCAATACCCCGTCCTTGCGCTTCGTCGGCGACGAACAGCAGGTCGAGCTCCGGTGGAGCGAGGACGAGCGAGTAGAACCCGAGGACCCGGCCTCCATGCTCGTCGGCGCCGACGGCTACGAAGGCGCGGTGGGCCTCGATGTAATCAGGCCCGACCCGGTAGCCCGCGACTGCGGCTGCGTACTTACCCTGGTAGGCGCCTGAGCCACGCACGAGCCGCGTGAGCCGTTTGGCATCCCGCGCGACGGCCCTCCGTATCGTGATCGGCTGGCTGATCTGGGAAGTGCGTGAGCTCATCGGGAGAGTATTTCGCACCGGGGAGTCGGACGGATGAGCGGGTGCGAACGTAAACCAGTCGCCCGAGGAACGTGGGTCAGCCCGTCGGCAGGTTCTGCTCGCACCAGATGGTCTTTCCGACGGCGGCATGCCGGGTACCCCAGTTCTGGCTGAGCTGGGAGACCAGGAGCAGGCCCCGGCCGCCCTCGTCGTAGACCCGGGCCCGGCGCAGGTGCGGCGCGGTGCTGCTGGCGTCGGAGACCTCGCATATCAGCGTGGTGTCGCGGATCAACCTCAACTGGATCGGAGAGTCACCGTAGCGGATGGCGTTGGTGACCAGCTCGCTGACCAGCAGCTCCGTGGCGAACGTCGCGTCTGCCAGTCCCCACTCGTCGAGCTGTTCGGCGGCCACCTTCCGGGCGCGCTCGACAAGGGACGGGTCGGCGGGGATGTCCCAGATGGCGACCTGGTCGGAGGTGAGGGCGCGGGTGCGGGCGAGGAGCAGGGCGACGTCGTCGGTGGGGCGATCGGTCAGCAACCTGTGGATGACGGTGTCGCAGGCCGCGTCCAGCGACGGTGTCCGCACAGCCAGCGCGTCACGCAACGTGTTCAGGCTGTCGTCGATGTCGCGAACCCGGGACTTGACGAGGCCGTCGGAGTAGAGGGCGAGCACGCTGCCAGCGGGCAGGGTCAGCTCCGTGGCCTCGAAGGGCAGGCCGCCCAGCCCGAGCGGCGGGCCTATGAACCCGGAGATGCTTTCCACAGTCCCGTCGGGAGTGCTGAGGGCGGGCATCGGATGACCGGCCGAGGCCAGCGCGCAGCGCCGGGAGACCGGGTCGTAGACCGCGTACAGGCAGGTCGCTCCCAGCTCGCCGGCCGCCGCCACATCGCCTTCGGCGCCGCCGGCCTCGTCGTCATCCGTGAGGTGGATGACCAGATCGTCGAGATGGGTGAGGAGCTCGTCGGGCGGCAGGTCGACGTCGGCCAGGGTACGTACGGCGGTGCGCAGCCGTCCCATGGTGGCAGACGCGTTGACGCCGTGGCCGACGACATCTCCGATGACGAGGGCGACCCGGCTGCCGGAGAGCGGAATCACGTCGAACCAGTCACCACCCACGCCGGCCGTTGAGTCTGCCGGCAGATACCGGAAGGCCACCTCCACGGCCGTCTGCCTGGGCAGCTTCTGTGGCAGCAGGCTTCGCTGCAGAGCGAGCGCGGTGGCCCGCTCACGGGTGTAGCGACGCGCGTTGTCGGTGGCTACGGCGGACTTGGTGGCCAGTTCCTCGGCATCGGACAGGTCCCTCGCTTCGAAGGGTTCGGACTGCCCTGTACGCCAGAAGCTGACGATCCCCAGCGGCAGACCCCGTGCCCGCAACGGCGCTGTGATCAGAGAATGGATACCGTAGCCCAGCACCGGCCCCGCGTGATCCGGGACCAGAGACCGCCATGCGGTGGAGGCTCGCAGGTCGGACTCGATCCTCACCTGCCCACTACGGAGGAGGCTGCGGGCCCCCGGAGCTGACGTGGTGGTTGCGATGAGCGTGTCCGCCGGGTGGAACGGGTGGTTCTCCCGGATGCCCGCGACGGCCACCCGGCGTAGGTCCGCGTCGTCGGCCGCCGGCTCCTCTCCGAGCAGGACGGACTCCGTCAGGTCCACGGTGACGAAATCCGCGAACCGGGGCACCGTTACCCGTGCCAGCTCCTGCGCGGTCCGTTGCACATCGAGGCTGGAGCCGATGGCCATGCTGGCGTCGTGCAGCAGCTCCAGGCGGCCATGAGCCGCCTGGGCCCGCTCCCGCTGGCTGCGACCGCGGATGGCCAGCTCCGAGACGGCGGCACCGATGGCGAGCAGGAGGATGGCCGTCCAGCGGTCCTCGGCACTCGTTATGGCGAGCATGAGCCATGGTTCTGTCAGGAAGTAGTCGAAGCAGAAGGTCGCCGAGACCGCCGCGATCAGGCCTGCGATGCGGTCCCCCTGGGCGGCTACAGCCACCACCGCCACGACCAGGACGAGAGCGGTGCTGCTGCTGGGGAAGGTGGTTCGGAACGGCACCAGCACCAGAGCGAAAAGCACTGGTGCCACCAGGGCGGACAGGATTGCCCGGCTTCTTCTCAGCACGTGCACACGGCGCTCCACGTTCACTGAGATCGTCTCCTAGGTGGTGAGCCGCCGAGACCCGCTGGACACACACCAGGCCGCCCTGCTTTCGCGGCCCTGCCCCTCAGGTCAAGGAGAGTGATGTCCTGACTCCGGGGTCCGAAGATGTCGTCGGCCGTGGCCGATGCCCGGCACCGAACCGGCACCGAACGGACCGTCCCTCACCTGTTCAGTACCCACTATCGGCCGGGAGCGTCACCGGCCCTCTCCTCACATGCAACGGGCCGGGTGCTTTCGTGGCGGGCGCCCGCGCCGGACGGCGCTTGGACTCAAGCGCCCGTGGACCACAGGGAAGCCTTGATTCCCCGGTGCTGTACCACGAGCACAGCCGCGTCGTCCGTGAGCACTCCGCCGACATGCCTGCTCAGGTCCTCGTGCAGCCGCTCCAGCAGATCGCCGGTGGGCAGCTCCACCCACGCGCGCAACCGCTCGGCCAGCGGGTAGTACTCCGCCTGCGGGCTTCGCGCCTCGAGGATCCCGTCCGTGCACATCAGCACCCGTCCGCCGCTGGGGACCTTGATGTGCTGCCATTGCCGCGGCGTCGCCGCGAGGTCGGCCAGCCCCAGCGGCAGACCGGGCTCCTCGAACCGGGCTTCCGTGACCTGGCCATCGGCGAGAACGAGCGGGGGGACGTGCCCGCAGTCGATCACACGCAGATCCCGTCCGAGCGTCTCCACTATCAGAGCGGTGACGAACTCCTCTTCGGGCTCGCGGGCGGACTGGTCCTCCCACCGCAGCAGCCCCTCTTCCATGAGCTCTACGACGGTCCGCAGGTCAGGCTCCCGGTAGGCGCCCTCGCGGAATGCGGTCAGCACCGCCGCGCTCGCGCCGATCGCCGGGAGGCCCTTACCCCGCACATCTCCGATCACGATCCGCGTGCCGTAGGGAGTCCACAGCACCTCGTAGATGTCCCCGCCGACCATCGCCTCGCGCTCGGCCGCCTCGTAGAAGCCGTCCGCCGTGACATCGCCGGCCTGCAGCGGCAACGACCGCAGCAGCAACCGCTGTGCCGCCCCTGCCGTCAGTCTCAGCCGTTTGATGCGCTCCTCGCGCTCCAGTCGCACCCGGCAGACGATGAGGCTCACCAAGCACGCGGCCAGCGCCGAGACAGTGATGGCGACCCGGTTGTGCACACTGATGTCCCGAATCAACAGGCCGTAGCCGAGGCCCGTCAGCACCAGGTACAGCGCGCACACGGCAGCGGTCATACGGAGGCTGAGCAGCGCGGCGGCGACTACCGGGGCGAGCACCGCGAAAGGCGCCAGGCGGAGCAAGACGTCGGGTATGACCGTGTCCAGCACGCCGATCAGGGCGAGATAGGCCACCAGCGCGGTGAACGCGCCCCTGTCCTTACCGAGCCTGGCCCGCACGGTGCGACTCCTTACTCTCACCGTCGGTCTCTCCAGGCTCGCACCCTGGCCCGGAGAAGACCACTCAGTTGCCTGCCGACGACCGCTACCGGTCCACAGCCGGCTGCCGACCGTGGTCGCGGTGGTCGCGGTGTCGCGGTTGTTCGCCTTACGCAAGGTCATGCCGCTGTCGTAGGGGCGGTGAGAACGGGTCAAGGCTTGCGGACAAGCGCGTCGGTGCGGGCGGCGATGGCCTCGGGGGTGACACCTGGTGCGCATTCCACGAGAACGACGCCGTCGGGGGTGACGTCGAGGACGGCGAGGTCGGTGACGATGCGTTGGACGCACCGTTCGCCGGTGAGCGGAAGGGTGCACTCCTTGACGATCTTCGGGCTGCCGTCCTTGGCGGTGTGCTCCATGAGGACGATGACGCGGCGGGCGCCGTGGACGAGGTCCATCGCGCCGCCCATGCCCTTGACCATCTTGCCGGGGATCATCCAGTTGGCCAGGTCGCCGTTCTCCGACACCTGCATGGCACCGAGGACAGCCGTGTCGATGTGGCCGCCCCGGATCATGCCGAAGGACAGGGCCGAGTCGAAGAAGGAGGCCCCCGGCAGCACGGTGACGGTCTCCTTGCCGGCGTTGATCAGGTCGGGGTCGACCTCGTCCTCGAGCGGGTACGGACCCGTGCCCAGGATGCCGTTCTCGGAGTGCAGGACGACCTGGACGTTCGGGGGAAGGTGGTCGGGGATGAGGGTGGGCAGGCCGATGCCGAGGTTGACGTAGGAGCCGTCGGTGAGTTCGGCGGCCGCTCGGGCGGCCATCTGGTCCCGGGTCCAGCCCGGCCGCGTACCAAGGGTGGTGCTCATGCGCGTACGGTCCCTCGTGTCGAAGACGCGGAAGTCAAAAGGTGCTCTATGCGCTTGTCGACGGCCTGAGCAGCGGTCAGCTCCACGATCCGCTGGACGAAGACGCCCGGCAGGTGGATCTCGTCCGGGCCCAACGCGCCCGGCTCGACGAGTTCCTCCACCTCGGCGACGGTGATCCGGCCGGCCATCGCCGCGAGGGGGTTGAAGTTGGCGGCGGACTTGCGGAAGACCAGGTTCCCGTGACGGTCGCCGCGCCAGGCCCGTACGAGCGCGAAGTCGGTGGTGATGCCGTGCTCCAGGACGTGGGTGCGGTCGTTGAAGTCGCGGGTCTCCTTGGGCGGGGAGGCCACGGCGACCGCGCCGTCGGCCGCGTAGCGCCAGGGCAGGCCGCCCCGGGCCACCTGGGTGCCCACCCCGGCGGGGGTGTAGAAGGCGGGGATGCCCGCTCCCCCGGCGCGCAGCCGTTCGGCCAGCGTGCCCTGCGGTACCAGCTCCACCTCCAGTTCGCCCGACAGGTACTGGCGGGCGAACTCCTTGTTCTCGCCCACGTAACTGCCCGTGACGCGGGCGATCCGGCCGGCGGCCAGCAGGACCCCCAGCCCCCGCCCGTCCACACCGCAGTTGTTCGACACGACCTCCAGGCCGCCGGCGCCCTGGGCGTGCAGGGCCTGGATGAGGACGTCGGGGATGCCGCTGAGGCCGAAGCCGCCGACGGCCAGGGTCGCGCCGTCGGGGATGTCGGCGACCGCCTCGTCGGCGCTCGCCCAGACCTTGTCCATGAGAAGAAGTTCCTTTCTTTCCTGCGGGTTCAGGCGTCCTCGCGCAGCGCGTCCGAGATCGGCTTGGCGCCGCCGTGCGCGGTGAGGCCGCCGTCGACGGGGATCTCCGCGCCCGTGATGAAGGACGCCTCGTCGGAGAGGAGGAAGGTGACCAGTGGGGTGACGTCGTCGACGGTTCCGGTGCGGCCGAGGGGTGTCCCGCGGAGGTTCGCCTCGCGGAACGCGCGCGGTGCGGAGGCGGTCATCTCCGTCTCGACGAAGCCCGGGTGGATGGTGTTCACGCGGATGCCCCGTGGCCCCAGTTCCATGGCGGCGGTGGCCGACAGGCCGCGCAGCGCCCACTTGCTGGCGGTGTAGGCGACCGGATAGTGGGCGGTCAGCGCAGCCGACGAACCGACGTTCACGATCGACGCGCCCGCGCGCATCAGCGGCACCAGGTGCTGGATGCCCAGGAGCGGACCGGTGACGTTGACGGCATGGACGCGGGCCATGTCCTCGGGGCGTACGTCGTCGATCCGGGCGCGCCAGGTGACGCCCGCGTTGTTGACCAGACCGTGCACCTGTCCGTACGTCTCGCGCAGGTCGGCGGCGAGTGCCGCCCAGTCCCGCTCGCGGGTGACGTCGAGGCGGCGGCGGCCGGGCGCCTCCGTCACGTCGGTGGCGATCACCCGGGCGCCCTCGCGGGTCAGGGCCTCGGCCTCCGCCGCGCCCTGGCCGCGGGCCGCGCCCGTGACGACCACGACCTTGCCCAGCAGTCGCTCGGCGTGCGGCTCGGTCACGGCCTCTCCCTCGTGCGGCGCCGAGCGGCCGGAACCAGGAGGGGATCGGCGCCTGGAACCACGGTGTTGGAGACGGTGCCGATGCCCTCGACGGTGAGCGTGACCGTGTCACCGGGCTTCAGCGGTGGCGGATCCTGCCTGCCTCGTACGCCCCACAGTTCGGCGAGGCAGCCGCCGTTGCCGCAGGTGCCCGAGCCGAGAACGTCGCCAGGACGCACCCGGGTCCCGCGCGAGGCGTAGGCGACCATCTCCTCGAACGTCCAGCTCATGTTGGACAGCAGGTCCTCGCCGACCACCTCTCCGTTGATCTCCGCCGTCAGCGCCATGCGCAGGAAGCCGTCCGCGTCGCGGTACTTCTCCAGTTCGTCGGCGGTGACCAGGTAGGGGCCCAGGGTGGTGGCGGTGTCCTTGCCCTTGCAGGGGCCGAGGCCGACCTTCATCTCGGCGGACTGCAGGTCGCGGGCCGACCAGTCGTTGAAGACCGTGTAGCCGACGATGTGGTCGCGGGCCTGCTCGGGGGTGAGGTCGCGGCCCTCCTCGCCGATCACGGCGGCGACCTCCAGTTCGAAGTCGAGCACGCTCGATCCCGGGGGCACGGGGATGTCGTCGTGCGGGCCGTACACCGCGTACGGGTTGCCGAAGTAGAACGTCGGGGCCGCGTACCACCGCTCCGGCACCCCGGCGGTCCCGTCCACGGACCGCCGTACGCCCTCGACGTGCTCCTCGAAGGTGACGAAGTCCCGCACGGTGGGCGGCTGGAGCGGCGGCAGCAGACGCACCTCGGACAGGTGGGGACCCGTCGGGGCGTCGAGTCCGTCGGTGCCCGCGTCGAGCAGTCGCGGCAGGCCGCCTCCCTCGGCGAGCAGTCCGGTCAGGGAGTGGACACCGGGCAAGGGGCGGAGCGTGCCGTCCTCGGCGACGACGGCCACATGGCGTCGGTTCTGGTACTCGTACGCGGCGAAACGCATGCGGGGTTCCTGTCGGCGTGAGGGATGGGCGGGGAGGCCGGGGGCGCGGCGAGAGGAGTCAGGGCGGTTGACAGGGCCACCGCCCCGGGGGTTGAGGGTCTCGCCGGTCAGACCGGCGGGGCGACGAAGCAGCCGTGGTCGGGGTCGTTGAAGGACTCCTTGGCGACCAGTTCGTTCATCGGGTTGGCCGTGCCCCACTGGTCGGTGACCTCGGGCCGGGAGAAGTCGTAGACGCTCGGGTGCCAGGTGTCCTCGTCCAGCTCCTCCAGCTCGGTGGTGTACTCGACCGTGTTGCCGTGCGGGTCCAGGAAGTACGTGAAGGTGTTGTCGCCCGCCATGTGCCGGCCGGGACCCCACACCTTCTTGAACCCGGCCCGCATCACGCGGCCGGAGCCGCGCATGTACTCGTCCAGACCGCGCATCTCGAAGGAGACGTGGTGCAGGGACGTGTGCGGGCCCTTGGCGAGGGCCATGGAGTGGTGCTGGTTGCTGATCCGCATGAAGTGCATGACCTCGCCCATGTGCGGCGAGCTGAGGGTGTCGGAGAGCCGGAAGCCGAGGTGGGTCTCGTACCACGCACGGGTCCTGTCCAGGTCGGGAGAGTTGAGGACCACGTGCGACAGGCGCACCGGGATCGACTCCTTCTCCTCGATCCTGCGGTGCTGCCGGGCCTCGACGTCGGCCGAGACCTCGATGGTGCGTCCGTCGACGTCGAAGCAGCGGAAGCCGTAGCCGCCGCCGGGGGTGTCGAGCTTCCCCGGCTGGGAGACCAACCGCACGCCGCCCGCGAGGAGCCGCTCGGCGAGCGTGTCCACGTCGGCGGCGCTCGCGGCACCGTAGGAGACGAGGTCCAGCCGCTTCTCGTCGGCCTTGCGCAGCCGTACGACGTACTGTTCGGGGCTTCCCTCGGCGGCCAGGAAGGAGATCCCGGAGTCCTCGGCGACCTTGGTCAGGCCCCAGACACCGGCATAGAAGTCGAGCTGCTTGTCGTAGTCGGGCACGGCGAGGTCGACGTGCCGGAGATGGGTGAGCAGGCGGTTGCTCATGGGGGCCTCCTCAGGCGGGGTTGAGCAGTGCGGCGGCGTTTCCGCCGCGGATGGCGTGGAAGTCGGGCTCGGGCAGCTCCGCGGCCCGCAGCGCGCCCAGCGGGTCGTCGGTGCCCATGTCGAAGGGGAAGTCGGAGCCGAGCAGGACCCGGTCGGCGCCGACGGTGCCGATCAGGGCTCGGAGTACGTGAGGGTCGTGGACGAGGGAGTCGAAGTGCAGCTGCTTCAGGTAGCTGCTCGGTTCCCGGGCGCAGTCCCGGGCGTCGGGGCGGGCCCGCCAGGCGTGGTCGGAGCGGCCGATGTGGGTGGGCAGGTAGCCGCCGCCGTGTGCCGCGATCAGCCTCAGGCCCGGATGGCGGTCCAGGACGCCGGAGAAGATCAGGTGCGAGAGGGCGACGGCGTTCTCGGTGGGCTGGCCGACGGTGTTGGACAGGTACCACTGGTCCAGGCGCTCGTCGAGCGTGCAGCCGAACGGGTGGAGGAAGACCAGGGCGCCGGTCTCCTCCGCACGCGCCCAGAAGGGCGCGAGCCGCGGGTCGGAGAGCTCCACCTCACGGGTCCCGCCCGGGCCCGGCGCGTGCGAGGAGATCTCCACGCCCTTCAGTCCCTGGTCCAGTGCGTGGTCGAGCAGTGCCACGGCCAGGCCGGGGTGCTGGAGCGGGATGAGACCGAGGCCGTGCAGCCGGTCGGGGGCTTTGGCACAGTGCCCGGCGGTGCCCTCGTTGGCCAGCAGGCAGACCTGCTCGGCCAGTTGGGGTTCGGCCCAGTAGTGGTAGTGGCCCGGCGAGGGGCTCACCAGTTGCACGTCCACGCCGGTCGCGTCCATGGCCGCCAGGCGCTCGGTGACGTCCGTCAGCTTCGGCACGCGCGCGCCGACCATGGGGCCGTTGACCGCCAGGGCCGCCGGGCCGTTGCGGCGGGCGTCGAGGCCCCGGGCCTCGGCGAGGCCGGGGTGACCGGCGACGGTCTCCTCGATCTCCGGCAGGAGGAGGTGGGCGTGGACGTCGATCGTCGGCGTGGAGGATGCGGCGCCGGTCACGGGCGCTCCTTGAGGAGGTTCATGGTGCGGCCGATCAGCCCGGCCATGTCGGCGTCGCGCACGCGGTCCAGCTGCCACTGGCCGATCTGCACGGACGCCTCGACCACGGTGCGCACCCGGGGGATGCGGCGGTCGTGGTAGGCCTGG
Source organism: Streptomyces sp. NPDC002787 (assembly GCF_053592095.1). Taxonomy (NCBI): domain Bacteria; kingdom Bacillati; phylum Actinomycetota; class Actinomycetes; order Kitasatosporales; family Streptomycetaceae; genus Streptomyces; species Streptomyces sp. NPDC002787. The sequence goes on from NZ_JBSFVC010000015.1 coordinate 27,126, forward strand.
AACAGCTCGTCGTCCCAGTCCCGGCCGCTGGTGAGCAGCTCGGCGAGGACGAGGGCGTCCTCCAGGGACATCGCCGCGCCCTGGGCGAGGGTGGGCGGGCAGCAGTGGGCGGCGTCGCCGATGAGTACGACCCGGCCGCGGTGCCAGGAGCCCTCGACCAGCAGGCGGTCGAACCACGTGTAGTTGACCTTCGCCGGGTCGGTGATGTGCTCGGTGATCTCCGGCCAGACCCCGCCGTAGGCCTGTGTCAGGCGGCGCATCTCGTCGGCGTACGTGGTCGGGTCGATGGAGGCGCGGTCGCGGCACGCCTCGACGACGTAGGCGTAGATGGTGTGCTCGCTGGTGGGGCAGTAGCCGGCGATGTAGGCCGGGCCGCCGTAGGCGAGGTCGGTGCGTGTCACGCTCTCCGGCCGGGGAGCGGCGATGCGCCAGATGGCCATGCCGGTGGGCTCGGGTTTGTCGGTGATGCCGAGCGCGGCGCGGGTGGCGGAGCTGAGGCCGTCGGCGGCGATCACCAGGTCGTAGCGGCCCTCGCCGCCGTCGCTGAAGCGCACCGAGACGCCGTCGGCGTCCTGCTCCAGCGCCTCGGCGGTGGTGCCGAGACGTACGGTGGCGCCGCTGGCGCGGACCGCGTCGATGAGGATCTGCTGCAGCTGGGGGCGCTGCATGCCGAGGGTGGCGGGCAGGTCCTCCCCGCCGGTCCGGATGTCCTCGGCGACGAACAGAACGGTGCCGTCGGGGGCGGTCACACCCAGCGAGCCGAAGGCGTATCCGGAGGCTTCCACCTGGTCCCACACGCCCAGTTCGCGCAGGATCCGCAGGGCGTTGCCCTGGAGGGTGATGCCGGAGCCGGTGCCGGCGTTCCAGTCGGGCTTCGCCTCGATCAGGTCGACGGCGATGCCGGCGCGGCGCAGCAGGATGGTGACGGCGTTGCCGGAGGCGCCCCCGCCGATGACCAGGACGGTGGGGGTACCCCCAGCCGGAGGCCGGGTGAGGGTGGGGCTGTCAGCCATGTCGGGGATACCTCCCGGGGTTGGGCCGCGCGGCTTCGGGCGGCGGGGGTGCGGCTCGCCCGCGGGGAGCGCGGGCCAGGGGGTGTGGGGGCACCCGGCAGAGCGGGTGGTGCTTGTGGGCCGGACACGCCGCTGCTGTCCGGGGAGGAGGCGCGTCCGGCGGCTGGGTGGGCTGCTCGGTCTACTTGACGGCGAGGGGGTTGACCGGGGAGCCGACGGCTCCGGTGATGGGCAGCGGTGCGGCGGTCAGCCAGAACTCGTACACACCGTCGGCCGCGCAGTCCTCGGCGAGCGCGTCGAGGTCCCACATCTCGCCGATCAGCAGGCCCATGTTGGGAATGACGATCTGGTGCAGCGGCTGGAAGGCGCCCTCGAACTCGTTGGGACGCACCTCGAAGCCCCAGGTGTCGGTGGCGATCGCGGCGATCTCGGTGCGGTGGAGCCAGTCGGCGGTGGTGAACGACAGGCCGGGCGCGGGACCGCCCGCGTAGTCGCCCCAGCCCTCGCGCCGGACGCGGGCGAGCTGCCCGGTGCGGACGAGGACGATGTCGCCGCGGCCGACGCTGACGCCGTGGGCCGCGGCGGTGGCGGTCAGATGCTCCGCCGTGATCGCGAAACCGTCCGGCAGCTCCGGCTCACGGTCGTCGTCACCGATGACGCGGGCCACGTCGAGGAGTACGCCGCGCCCGGCGACGTAGGGCGCCATGTGCTCGATGCCGGTGACGAGGTCCCCGTAGGAGGTGACGACCTTGTCGGCCCGCCGCCCGTTCCAGGCGAAGCCGTGGTCGAAGATGTGCCCGAGCCCGTCCCACTGCGTGGAGCACTGCAGCGGCATCGCGATCACGTCGTCGGCGCCGCCGATGCCGTGCGGGAAGCCCTGGTTGCCGAGGGCCGCGTCCGTGCCGGTGTCGAGCATGGTGTGCACCGGGTTGGTCCGGCGCCGCCAGCCCTTCTGCGGGCCGTTCATGTCGAACCGCTGGGAGAGGGAGAAGCTGACTCCCCGGCGGACCAGTGCGGCGCCCTCGCGCCGTTTTGCCTCGTCCAGGAAGTTGAGGGTGCCGAGCACGTCGTCGTCGCCCCAGCGGCCCCAGTTGGAGTACGCCTTGGCGGCCTCGGCGATCGCCCCCTCCGGGTCGTGACGGTCCAGGCTCACGCCTTCTCCTCCACACACCGCGTGCGCTGCACGCCGAGCCCGGTGATCGACCCCTCCATGACGTCTCCGTCGCGCAGCAGCCGTCCCCAGTGGATGCCGTTGCCGGCCGGGCTGCCGGTCAGCACCAGGTCGCCGGGCAGCAGTCGAGCGGTCTGGGAGATGTACGACACCAGGCGTGCGATGCCGAAGAGCATGTCCTTGGTGGACTCGTCCTGCATGGTCTCGCCGTTCAGCTTCAGGGTGACGCGAAGGTCCCCCGGGTCGGCGATGGACTCGGCGGGGACGAGCCAGGGCCCGAGCGGGGTGAAGCCCGGGGCGTTCTTGCAGCGCAGCCAGTCGGTGCCGATGGCCTTCATGTCCCGCCGGAAGACGGTCGCCCGGTCGGTGAGGTCGTTGGCGATCGTGTAGCCGGCAACGTACTCGATGGCCTCCTCCACGGAAACCCGGTGACACGGCCTGGCGATGACGGCCGCCAGCTCCAGCTCCCAGTCCGGCTTCTCCGCCCAGGAAGGGAGGACGACATCGTCGTACGGGCCCGCGATGGTGCTGGGCAGGCCGATGAACACGTACGGCAGGTCCTCGGCAGCCCGGCGGTCCATGACCGCGGCGATCTCCGCGCGGGCCTCCTCCACCGTGCGCGGGTCGTCCGGGGAACGGTGGGCGACCTCCAGGTCGATCACGTGCTGCCGGTAGTTGGCGCCGGACTGGAAGATCTGACGGGGCTCGACCGGTGCGTGCACGTGCAGGCCGTCCAGTGGCCGCCAGTCGAGGGCGTCCTCGTCGGCAAGGATGTGCAGGACGGGGAGGGTCTCCTCCCACCGGTCCAGCACGGCACGTATGTCGGACGGCTCCCAGGCCAGTGCCTGGCGCAGGTTGAGGACCCGGCCCGTGGCCACCAGTGCGGGGAACGGCTCCCCGCCCGGGGTCGAGAACGTGCCGAGCGCGAACGGGCCGGCAGGTTGCACGAGCGTTGCCATGAGATGTCCTTCCGCTGGGTTGCGGTCTACTCTGACCCCGATCAACGAATCACGGAAATCAATCCTGTGGATTGCGCGAATCCATGTGATGGATACCCGTGCTGCTGCTGGGTGGTGCTTGGTGAACCTGTCCCGACTCGACCTCAATCTGGTCCTCGCCCTGCGCGCGCTGCTGGAGGAGCGCAACGTCACCCGGGCCGGCGAGCGCATAGGGCTGAGCCAGCCCGCGATGAGCGCGGCACTGTCCCGGCTGCGCCGCCATTTCGACGACGAACTGCTCGCCCGGACCGGCAACTCCTATGAACTGACGCCACTCGGCGCCGCCCTGCGCGACCGCAGCGCGACCGCCTGCGACCTCCTGGAGCGTGTCTTCTCCAGCCAGGCCGACTTCGACCCGGCCGCCGAGACACGCGAGTTCACGCTGCTCGCCTCCGACTACGGCGTGGCCGTGTTCGGCTCCGCGCTGGCCCGTGCCGTGCACCGGGAGGCGCCCGGGATCCGGTTCACCTTCCAGCACCCGGCACCCTCCGTCGCGGAGAACGCCGCGGCGGTGCTGAGTACCGTCGACGGACTGCTGATGCCGCACGGCGTCATCGACGGCCTCCCCGCCGTCGACCTCTTCAGCGACCGCTGGCTGTGCCTGGTCGCCGACGACAACCCCGAGATCGGCACCGAACTCACCCTCGACCAGCTGGCCCGCCTGCCCTGGGCCGTCTACCAGCGCCCCTACGACGCACCGGCCGCCCGTCAGCTGAGCATGCTCGGCATCAGCCCCCGGGTCGAGGTCTCCGTGCAGACCTTCCAACTGCTGCCCCACATGGTCGAGGGCACCCACCGGGTCGCGATGATCCAGGAACGCCTGGCCCGCACGGCGGTCAGCTCCGCCGCGGTGCGTGTCCTGCCCTGCCCCTTCGAGGCCGTACCGGTCCAGGAAGCGCTGTGGTGGCATCCGGTGCACTCCCAGGACGCGGCCCATATCTGGCTGCGGCAGAAGGCCGCGGAGGTGGGGGCGTCGCTGGTGGAGGACGGAGCGTGGCCGGCACCGGTGTGAGCGGGGCGCTGAGCTGCGCGGCCCCGGCGTGCCGAGGCGCCTGGTGTCCAGTGGGGTCGCGCGGCCCGGCGCTTACGGCGCGCCGTCGGCGCCGGGCGAGGGGGACCCGATAGGCCCCCGACGGGTTTCGCGCCCGGTCGGTTCTCAGGCCACTTGCTCGGGCAGCGGCCGGGGATCGACGGCGCCCGCGCGGCGGCGCGCCACGAGCAGTCCCGCCGCGACGAGGGCGGCGGCCAGCCCCAGGACGCCCACCGCGCCGGCGAGAGAGCCGACCGCCGACTCCGCGGCGAGCAGCACCAGCGGGCAGACGAACTCACCGCCGAAGAAGGCCGCCGTCCAAAGCCCCGTACCGCGGCCGCGGTCCTCGAACGCCAGCCGGGACATGGCGCTGGTGAGAAGGGCGGGCAGCAGCATGCCCGTACCCACGCAGTTGATCACCGCTCCGACGACCAGCAGCGGCGCGTCGCCCGCGAGGAACATCACGCCGAACCCGGCCGCGCAGACCGCGAAGACGGCGGGCAGCATCGGGTCCGGGGAGCGCTTCAGCCGGGCGAACGTGACCGCGCCGGCCACAGTGGCGGCACTGGCGATCGCGGTGGCCAGACCGATCACTCCGGAGTTCTCGACCCCGAGGTCGTCGAGCAGGTACGACATCTCCACCGGGACGGCGTAGAAGACCATCGCCCCGAAGAAGGTGAGGGCGCAGATGCCTGCCAGCTGCCGCCAGGGGAAGGGACGGTGGACCGTCGCCTCGGCGGGAGTACCGGCGTCGGCGTCGGCGTCGCGGGCCGCCGGGCTGGGCAGGGCGGAGGCCATCAGCGGAGCGAGAACCAGGCTCACGGCGTAGACCCAGAAGGGCACCTTCCAGCCCGCCGAGCCCACGGCTCCGCCGAGCACGAAGAAGACGGTGGCCGACGCGGAGGCACACATGGTCTGCAGCGCGAGGTACTTCACCCGCCGGTGACCGCTGTAGTAGTCGCCGATCAGGGTCGTGCAGCAGGTCATGATCGCGGCCTCGGCGACACCGACCAGGGCGCGGCTCGCGATGATCGCGCCCAGCGAGTCCAGATAGAGCGGTGCCGTTCCGAACACGGCGTACAGGACGGTCGCCACGATCAGCAGACGCCTACGGCCCAGCCGGTCCACGATCACCCCGGCGAACGGGGCCAGCAGCGCCAGCGACAGCGCCGGAACGGTCAGCGCCAGGGGAACCAGCGCCTTGACACCCGCTGTCGACGCGAAGTGCTCCTCCATCTTCGGCAGCACCGGGGCGATCAGCACCGCGCCCAGGATGGGCAGGCAGCTGCCGGCCATCAGCAAGGTCACACGCAGCAGATGGGCCGGGCCCGAGACGGCTACGGGCGACGAAGCGGCCTCGTCCACCGCTGCGGGGGACGGGGGCACGGAACCAGGCATGGCGACTCCAGGGAGCGGTGTACGGGAGCGGGGCATGCCGTTCACGCGCGCCGTCGACGGCGCGCGACATGCCGGGTCGGGCCGCACACCGGCGGCTGCGATCCGGACAGCGGCGTGCGGTTGGGACGACTATGAGCGGTCCGTGAACCTGCCGCCATCCTCCGGACGATCCGAATCCCGTATCCGGCTCATCCACGCCGTGGATGGGCGAGCGGCACGAACTCACCGCCGCTGCCGTGCTGAACAACGTCGTCCTCGGCGCCCCGGCTGCCGACTCCGGTGAGCTCTGCCTGGAGGTGAGAAACCGGGGGTCGCGGGCGTCGGCATCACCATGCCGCTGCGTGAAGAGCCGTGGGGCGAACGCCTCTTATAGATCACCCGACCCAACGTTGTGGTCGTCCAGTTCGTGGAGTGGGCCTCCCCCACGACGTGACCTCCGGCACCGCGGACAGGACGACCACTCCACGAGAGGCACTGGGCATCACGGCCGAGGGCACCCGGGGCACCCGTTTCGACACCGTCCTGGAGGGCCGCAGAAGCTACGAGACCGGCCTGGCGGCCGGTGCCGCGGACGCCTGTCCGCACCTGCGTCACCTCGTCTTCTCGCGGACGCTCTCCGAGGTGCCCGGCCCGGCCGGGGAGCTCGTCGCCGGCGATCCCGCGGCGGCTGCTCACCGCGTTGGCGGTCCACGGCGACCGTTGCTAATCTCCCGGAGGCCGTGCGAGAGATCGAGGAGGTGGTATCCGTGAACGCAGTATCGACATGGGTGCTCCCCTCCGGGGTCACGGTCGGGCGGTAGGTCGTCCGGGAGCGCCGTTCACGAGCCCTCCCGAAAGGCACGACCATGCGCTTCACTCCCGAGCAGCGCCTCGACGACGGCGTCCTCGAGCGCGAATTCACCCTCGGCGAGATCCCCGGCACCCTGTGGACGCCCGAATCCGCCGCACCGCTCCCGCTGGTCCTGATGGCCCACAACAACGGCCTGCCCAAGGCGGATCCCCGGCTGGTGGCCCGGGCCCGGTACACCGCGGCGCGCGGCTACGCGGCGGCCACCATCGACGCCGCCGGGTGCGGTGACCGTCCCCGTTCCGCCGCCGACGAACAGGCCCGTGCCGACCTCCGGCGGGCGATGCGGGCCGGCGAGCCGGTCGACGAGATCTTCGAGTCCCTCATCGGCCCGATGGTCGAGAACGCGGTCCCGGACTGGCGGACCACCCTGGACGCGCTCCTCGAACTGCCCGGGATCGGCGGCCCGGTCGGGTACTCCGGGGGGTGGACCGCCCTCGGCATCCGGCTGGCGGTGGTCGAGCCGCGCATCGCGGCCGCAGGCTTCTTCGCCGGGGGGTACGTGCCCCGTGCCCAGCGCGAGGAGGCCCGGCAGGTCACCGTTCCGCTGCTGTTCCTGCTGCAGTGGGACGACGAAGGGAACCCCCGGCAGCGGGCCCTGGACCTGTTCGACGCCTTCGGCAGCAAGGAGAAGACGCTGCACGCCAATCTGGGAGGGCACACCGGCACCCCGTGGTTCGAGCTGGAGGACGGGTGTCGGTTCTTGGACCGACACCTGAAGTGAGGCCGGACCGTCTGGCGGGCAGCAGACGGTAGGCGGTGTCGGCCGCTGTGCCGCCATCGAGGACAGGCCCCGGCCCTCCTCGACGGCGGTGACCGGCCGCGTCGAACTGACCTGCCGCCGTCACACGATGTCCGAGGTCAGAGGTCAGAGGTCAGAGGTCAGAAGTCAATGCCAGGCTCAGGCCAGGGACTCGAAGTGCGCCTTTTGCGCGGGGTAGTAGTCCTCGAAGTCAGGCCGCGGCCCGCCTGTGCGTGCGGCGGTGAGCATGTCCAGGTAGTACTCCCAGCCGGGGCCGGTCTGGCCGAGCTGCTCTGTGGAGGCGAGGTGATGGACCAGCCGGAGTTCGGTCGTGCCGTCGGCCTCGGCCAGCAGCAGCTCCATCGACCAGAATCCGGCCTCGTCCTCCATCGAGACGGCGAGTCGGTGCGGCGGTTCGCAGGCCTCGATCCGCAGTGGGCACCAGGGCGCCGACTCCTCGAACACCAACTGCACCTCGACGGTGCGGCCGGGCGCCGCCCGGCCGCGCCACGGGCCGAACCAGCGAGCGGTGCGCTCCGGCTCGGTGACACTCGCCCAGACGTCGTCGGCGGAGGCGCGGTAGACGCGGGTGAGGATCAGGTCGTGTCCCGTCGGCGTGGGGACGAGTTGTCCGGTGGGCTCAAGGTTCATGCCGTGTCCTCCTCGGTGTGGCGCGCTGTGTGCTGATCGTGGGCGGGCTCAGCCCGACCGCGATCCCGCCGGGTGCGGTGGACCTCGGTCTCCAACGCCGCCAGACGCTGCGACCAGTCGACACGACGGGTGTCGAACTGGGTGAGCCAGGCGGCGAGTTCACCCAGCCGGGAGCGGACGAGCGAGTAACGCCGATGGCGTCCGATCTGCTGGTCCTGTACCAGGCCGCTCTCCCGCAGCACGCGCAGATGGCGGCTTACCGCGGGCCGGCTGATGGCGAACCGGGCGGCGATGTCGCCTGCCGTCAGCGGGGTGCGGTGCAGCATCGTCAGGATCTCCCTGCGCACCGGATCGGCGATGGCGTCGGCCACCTCGCTCAGTCCATCCACACCAGAAGCGTAACCCATAGGTTACACGTCAGGGTTGCCGGCTTCAGGTCGCGGCCCGAAGAGCGCTCCGCCGGGCCCCCTCGACGGTCAGGCGTCGGCGAGTTCCGCGGCGCCGAAGGAGACGTCGAAGCGATCGCACCAGATGGTGACGCTGGTGTAGCGGGAGGGGTCGACGTCGTCGGGCAGCGGGTAGTTCTGGCTTCCTTTGTTGCCCTTGAGCCTGCCGAGGCTGATGTACGCGCCGTCGTCGAAGACGTGCCAGCCTGCCCGTCCCTCCTTCACCGGGGCGTCGGTCAGCCACACGCGCAGGTCGGGGCCGTTGCTGGTGTCGAGCCGCTCCAGCCGGATCACGTGGGTGCCGTCGGCGAGCCGTACGAGCTTCACCGCGCCCGTTGTCGTGTGTTCGTGGCTGATCAGCCCGCCGCTCGCCAGTGTCACAGGCCCGGTCGGCGCCGAGGGGGAGGACGATGTTCCCGGGCTCGCTTCGGGGGCCCGGGAGGCTTCCGCGACCGCACCGGGCAAAGACTCCGTCACCGTCTCGTCCTGCCAGAGTTTCCACGGCTGGAACCAGTACAGCCCGGTGGCCACACCCACGAACACCGCCGCCATCAGTCCGGTGATCAGCGGCATCCTCCGCAAGCGCACCATGCCGTCCCCTCTTCTGTTCCGTGAGTCCGTGTCGTCGCCCCCATTCAACGCATTGCGCGGTCGCCCTGCCCCGGCTCGACCGATGACGAAATCCTTACGTCCCGGATCCGACGTACACGCCTGGGCGAAGGAGCGGGCCGACGCCGGCCCTCGTCTTACGGAAGCGTGACGTGCCGGACGTGGCCGTGGGTCGGGGCCGGCGCCCGGTTCCAGCGTGGGCCGCGTGCGAGTACTGGTCACCGGCGGCGCCGGACTCATCGGGTCCCATGTCGTCGACGCGTTGGCGGAACACGGGCACGAGCCCGTCGTATTCGACGTGGCGGTGGACGCGGGAGCGGACGTGCGGGACCGCGAGGCCGTCGCCCGCGCGCTGGACGGTGTGGACGCCGTGTGTCATCAGGCGGCGATGGTCGACCTCGGCACGGGGTTCGCCGACGCCCCGGAGTACGTCTCCCGCAACGACCTGGGGACGACCGTCCTGCTCGCCTCCATGGCGGAAGCGGGTGTGCGGCGGCTCGTGCTCGCGGGGTCGATGGTGGTGTACGGGGAAGACCGGTACGAGTGCGGGCGGCACGGGGGGGTGCGGCCGGGGCCACGGGACGTCGCCGACCTCGCGGCCGGACGCTTCGAGCCGCTGTGCCCGAGGCGCGGGGCCGCGGACCCCGGATGCCCCGCGACACGCCGTACGCCGGTGTCGCCTCCCAGCCCGCGATGAGCGCGGTTCGGCGCTCGCAGGCGGAGAGGCGCCCCGGCTGTGGGACGTCCGGCACATCACCGCCGATTCGCGACGGCTGCGGGCCGAGCTGGGGTGGAAGGCGGAGGTCGGGTTCGGGGAGGGGATGCGGGAGTTCGCGCGGGCCGGGATGCGAGGCTCGTAGGACCCCTTGGACCGGTGGTGCTCCCCGTGATCAGGAAGCGGCGGCGGGCAGCACCACCTCGCAGCGGCAGCCGCCGGGGATGTTGCGTACGGTGGCCCGCCCTCGGTGGGCCTCCACGATCCCCCGGACGATGGCGAGCCCCAGGCCCGCGCCGGCCGGTGGTGTGCGGGCGTGGGTGCCGCGCCAGCCGGTGTCGAAGACGCGCGGCAGGTCCTCCTCGGCGATGCCGCCGCAGCCGTCGGTCACGGAGAGCACCACGCCGTCCGGGGACCGCTCGGCCGCCACCGCGACCGTGCCGTCGGCCGGGGTCCGGCGGATCGCGTTGACCAGCAGGTTGGCGAGGACGCGGCTCATCTCCTTGCCGTCGACCTCGACCGGCACGGGTTCGACGCGGGCGCCGACGAGCCGCACCCCGTGTTCGCGGGCGAGCGGATCGGCACCCGCCAGGGCGTCGCCGACGAGGTCGTACAGCGACATCCGGGAGAAGGAGAGGGTCAGGCTGCCCGCGTGGATGCGGGAGAGCTCGAAGAGGTCGCCGACCATGGCGTCGAGGCTTTCGACCTCGGTGCGGATCTGCTTCAGGTAGCGGTGGGGGTCGGCGGCGACCCCGTCCTCCAGGGCCTCGGCCATCGCGCGCAGACCCGCCAGTGGGGTGCGCAGGTCGCGGGAAATCCAGGCGACCAGTTCAACGTCGGGAGGACTCCAGGGCGCGTTCGCGTTCCCTGGACGCGGCGAGCTTGGCGCTCGTGGTGGCCAACTCGGCGCACAGTGCCGCGAGTTCGGCGGTGGCGGGGCCGTCGGGGGCCGTGAAGTCGCCGCCGTCGCCGAACGAGCGGGCGGCGATCTGGAGGGCGCGGCTGCGGGCCACGACCCAGCGGCCGAGCAGCAGCGCGGTGGCCAGCGAGACGACGGCGGCCATCGCGACGACCGTGGTGACGACGCTCAGGTCGTGCGGGGAGAGGAACATCGCCCACGCGACGGCGAGGGTGCCGGCGAGCATGGCGGCCACGGCAACGGCGGCCACGACGGTGAGTGACGCGGTGAGCAAGCGGCGGCGCAGCGGCCACAGCGCGAGCGCGCCCAGCAGTCCGGCCGCGCCGGCGCCGAGGAACGCGTACAGCGCGATGAGCAGGGTGGCGTTCATCGTCAGTCCTTTCCGCCACGCCGGTAGGGCCGGTCGGGCTGCTCGTCGTCGGTCGGTGTGCGATTGGGATCGAAGCGGTAGCCGACGCCCCACACCGTCTGGATCAGCCGGGGCCGCGCCGGATCGTCCTCGATCTTGCCGCGCAGTCGGTGGACATGGACGGTGACCGTGGACAGGTCACCGAAGTCCCAGCCCCACACCTCGCGCATCAGGTCCTCGCGGCTGTGGGCGCGGCCCGGGTTGCGGAGGAAGAAGGCGAGGAGGTCTAACTCGCGTAGGATCAGGGCGAGTTCGGCGCCGTCACGGGTGGCGCGTCGGGCAGCCGGGTCCATGGAGAGACCGGCCGAGCTCAGGAGGCGGGTGTCCGGGGCGGGCCGTGCGCGGCGCAGCACCGACTCGACGCGCAGGACCAGTTCGCGCGGGCTGAACGGCTTGGTCACATAGTTGTCGGCGCCCACTTCCAGTCCCAGGATGCGGTCGTCCTCGTCGCCGCGCGCGGTGAGCATGATGACCGGCACCGGGCCACGCGTCCGCAGCAGACGGCACACTTCCAGGCCGTCCATGCCGGGCAGCATCAGGTCCAGCACGACCAGGTCGGGCCAGTGCGCGGCGGCGTGAGCCAGCGCGGCGGGTCCGTCCCCGACGCGGTCCACCGCGTATCCGGCCCGGTCGAGGTATCCGGTGACGACCTCGGCGACCGTGGGGTCGTCGTCCACCACCAGCACGCGCGCGGCTGCCGGTCCGCTCGGTTGCTGTTCCATGCGGTCAGCCTCGCACCTCGTCCCGCGTCCGGACCGACCGGATTGTGCGAAGGCGCCTTGACGTCCGCGTTTCGCAAGAACACGAAGTCCGGTATGCGAGTTTCGTCCTCGTAGGGTGAAAGCCGTGACTACCTCTCCCCCTCCCTCGGACGTCGACGTCGTGCTTCCTTGCCTGGACGAGGCGGGGGCCCTGCCCTGGGTGCTGGCCAAGATCCCCGCCGGATGGCGCGCCCTCGTCGTGGACAACGGCTCGACCGACGGCTCGGCGGACATCGCCCCGAACTGGGTGCGAGCGTGGTCCACGAACCGCGCCGCGGCTTCGGCGCCGCCTGCCACACCGGGCTCTCCCTTGCGGTGACGGCACGGGCGACACGCCGGTCGTGGACCGCCGCGTTCGGCGCGGGCCTGTTGTTCGGCCTGACCTGCTAACTCTCGTACGGGCTCACACTGTTCGCGGTGACCGGGGCCAGGTGCTGGTGCTCGGGCGGAGGAGGCCCAGGGCACTGCCCTTCCTGTTCGCCGGAACGGCCGTCGTACCGCTGGCGTTCACGCTCGCCGGCCTCGACTGGTGGGACGCGTACCACCTGCTGGCCGAGCGCTGCTACCAAGGAGCGGGCGGCTTCCGCCCGTACGGCTACTGGGTGTGGGCGAACCTCGCCTGCGCGGTGCTGGTGGTCGGCCCAGCCACCGCGGCGGGCCTGCGTCGGCTCGCGGCCGTACTCGCCCAGGGGCGCGAGGGGCTCCGTCCGGTCCCGGCGCGCGAACGGCCCTCGCCCGTCCCGGACATGTCCCGGCCCTCCGCCGAAGTCCGCCTGGCCCTGCTGGTGCTCGTGGTGTTCCTCGCGCTGCTCCTCAACCACCTGCTCCTCACCGGCTGGTGAAGGTCCCGGCGGCGCGCCGGGCGCTCGTTCTCATCGCGGACAGCACCAGTTGCCGCGGTCAGGGCGTTGTCGGCGGCGTCATTCGCTCGTTCTCCCGCAGGGGGACGCTTGTGGCGTATCTCGTGCACGAAGCGCACCTGGTGAGCAGATCGTGCTCACAGTTGATCACGTGCACGAGGAAGCATTCGGCGTCCTCGAGTTGTGCTCGTTGCGTCCGGATCCGGTGGAGTCGCCGCTCGATCGCGCCCGTTCTCTCTGGTTCACCTCTGTGCAGGACCTGCCGGATCTCCGGCAGGCTCATGCCGACGCTCTGGCATGCCCGCAGGACCCGCAGGCGATGGAGGTGCTCCTCGCTGTAGTCGCGCCGGCCTGACGGTGTGCGGTCGGGCACGACGACACCTACAGCGTCCCAGTGCCTCAGCACATGCACCGCTACCCCGAGCCGGTGAGCGACTTCTCCTATCTTCATACGGCCATTGTCCCTGCTTGACCTCAGGTCGACCTGAGGTTCTAGCTTCGCCGTATGAACACGAGGGAACCGAAGCTGCCGGAACCTGTCCACGTCACCGTCGGTGAGGCGAACATCGCCACATACGTACTGGCTCCCGAGCGTCGGGCTCCGCTGGGGGACGTGGTGTTCTGTCACGGCACGCCGTGGTCGTCACGGGTCTGGGCAGCGGCCGCACAGCAGCTGAGCAGCAGTCATCGGGTGTTCCTGTGGGACATGCCCGGCTACGGCCGATCACCGAAGGACCCGGCAGTACCGGTCGATCTGGCCTCCCAGATGTCGCGGTTCGCCCAGCTGCTCACGTACTGGCGTCTGGACAGGCCGTACGTCGTCGCACACGACATCGGAGGAGCCGTCGCGCTCGGGGCTCACCTGCTTCATGACAGTGAGTACGTGAGTCTGTTCCTCTGGGACGCGTTGACGCTCGATCCGTGGGGGTCGCCGTTCTTCCGCCTGGTCGGCGACCATGCCGACGTCTTCATGGAACTGCCGGCCGCGCTCCACACGGCCCTGGTCAAGGAGTACATCGCCGGTGCGGCACGTCACCAGTTGACAGCCAGCTGGGTAGACGCACTGAGTCAGCCGTGGTTGGGGGCGTCGGGTCAGTCGGCCTTCTACCGTCAGATCGCCGCGCTCCGGCCTGAGCACACTCGGCCGGTCGCGGAGCTCCTCCCGCAGGTGAGCTGCGCGGTGACGATCGGCTGGGGTGAGCAGGACCCCTGGCTTCCTGTCGAGCAGGCCGCTCGGTTGCAAGACCTGCTCCCCGGAAGGCCACCCGTGATCACACTGGGCAAGGTGGGGCACCTTGCCCCTGTCGAGACGCCGTCGCGTGTGTCGCGCGCGCTCGGCGACTGGCTTGCCCCATCCGTCACGGGCGAGAGCAAGGGCACGAAGGAGTGGGAACAACGCGCCGACGAAGCGAAACGGTGACCGTCTCGCCGACCCGAGCCGGTGATGTCGGCGGAGTCACTGAGGGGCCGGTAGGCGATGGGGCCCCGCACGGCCTCGCCCCGCTGTCCAACGACTTCCGCGCGGTGGGACGTGGCCTTCACCGTCCGCTACGCGCCCGTGGACACCGAAGGCGCCGGCACGGTCCGCGATTCCCTCGACGACGTACCGCCCGCGGTTCGGCTCACAACGGGCGGATACGAGACCTGCCCCCGGCGACGTGCCCGCCGTGGATACGAGGAGCGTGTCCCCGATGTCGTCAGTCGTCAGTCGGTGTCGTCAGTCGTCGGTCGCTCCCAGGCCCGTCAGCGCGCCCACCGGGTCGAGGTCGGGTGTGCCTCTCGGCCACCAGTCGTCGTGGCCCGGTTCGGACTCGTAGGCGTACCAGAGTCCGTCGCGGCCGAGGCGGAGTTGGATGTGACCGCGGGGGTGGGTGAGGTGGTTGTGCCAGGGGCGGAAGGCCGGGAGGTCGGCTGCGAGGAGCAGGGGGCGGGCGCGGTCGAAGCGGCCGGCCGGCGGGTCCCAGGGTTCCTCCAGCACGGCCAGTCCTTCGAGGCCGCCCTGGCGCCACGCGGCGACCGCGCGGGCCAGGTCGGCCGGGGTGCGGCCGGTCGCCGCCGCCAGGGAGGAGTACAGGACGCGGGTGGTGGCGGTGAGACCGGAGCCGGGGCGGGCGGCGGCGAGTCGTACCGCGTCCTGCCACAGCGTCAGTTCGGCCACGGGGTCGCGTCCCGTGGTGAGCAACGCGTGTGCCCGTGCGGCCGCGTCGGTGGCCAACTGGTCCAAGGCCAACGGGTCGGGGCCGCCGGGCGCGCCCGGATAGACCGGCGGCTGTTCCGGATGCGGGGGCGGGGGCAAGGGGCCGGGCAACGGCGGGAGGTCGCGCCGGGCGAGGGCGTCCCGGGCCCGAACACCCGGAAGCGGTGCGGGCTCCTGTTCCTGAGCGGCACGGGCCGCACGGGCCGCGTTCCGCCGCGACAGCGCGTCAAGCAGCTCCCGCTCGCCCCGGCCCCGCAGAAGCAGCAGGACGAAGGGGTCCTCGTCCAGCAGGCGTGCCGTCTGGTAGCAGAGCGCTGCCGCGTGCTTGCACGGGTGCCCGAAGTCCGGGCAGCTGCAACGGGGTTCGAGCTCCCCGGGCCCGGGCAACAGCCGCACGCCCCGTCCACCACCGCGCGCGGCTCCGGTACCAGGGCGGGGTGCGAGTGCGGGATCGACCGCGACGCCCGGCTCGGGTCCGGCGAGGGCTTGTGGCATCTCCTTGTGCAGCAGGGCGGCGATGTGCCCCGGCTGTTCCGCAGCCGCGTCCAGGAAACGGTCCCATTCGTCGTCGTCCAGTGTTCGCAGGCGGACCTGCACCCGGTACGGCCGAGGCCTGCTCCCGTGCACATACGCCAGCACCAGCCCCGGCGTGACGGTGATCGCGTCCACGTGCCCCTTGTCGGCATACGCCCGCCCACGCGCCAGCCGCGCCGCGTCCAACGCGCCCTCCTCCAGCGCCGCCACCCACGCGTTGCCCCACCAGCTCTCCGCGAACGCCTCCCCGGCCGAGGCGCGCGGCGGGAACGGCCGGAAGGTTCGCCGCAGTTCGCCGTCGCGGGAGGGGGCGGCCATGGTGCGCGGGACACGAGTGGGAGCGGGGTCGGGCGCGGGAGAGGGAGCGGATTCGGGGGCGGGGCCGGCTTCGGGATCGGGCACGGCTGACGAACCCGAACCGGGCCGCCGGCCAAAGGGCCCGCCCATCCCCAGGGAAGGTTCCCGCGTGGCGTAGCCATGACCGGCGTAGCCGTGCGTCGCGCGGTCGTGGGGCGCGCCCGTGCCGGTCGCCGCCACCCCGCCTCCGCCCCGCTCGGTGTCCGTCCCCTCGGCAAAGGCCTCGTCGGATTCCTCCACCTCTGAGGGCAACTTGAAGGCATCTGCGAGCAGTGTGTGTACGTCCCGGACCCGCTTGGCCGAACCCCGGTCGTCCGCGTCCGCGTCCGCGTCCGGGAGCCGGGTTCCCGAGCCCCGTTCGTCCCGGCCCTGGACCCCCGAAGCCCGATCGCCCGCGGTGGCGCCCCGTGGAACCCGCTCTCCGCTAGCGGCTCTCCTGGAGGCCCGGCTTCCCTTGCCCGCCGTCTCGGCTCGCGCGCCCTCCGCCTCGGCGCGTGCCCGCTCAGCCGCGTCACGCGCGGCCCGCAAAGCCTCCCGGGCGATGTCGCCAGGACGAGCACCGGACTGGGCCGCTCCACTGGGGCCGGCGCCGGAAGCGGGCCCTTCACCGAGCGGGGAGGCCCCCGCGTCAGCAGGAGTACGCTCCGTCGCCCGCCCCTCAGCAGAGCTCCGCGTCACCGACTCGGCGGCGCCACGTTCCTCTGCCGACTCCGCGGCACCTCGCTCTCCCGCCGGCTCCCCGAACCCAGCCCCCCGGGACTCCGCAGCCCTACGCAACGCATTCCGCGCCACGTCACCGGGCCGAGCGGCACAAGCTCCGGTCCGCTCCCCGGACTCCGCGTCCGGCTTCGTTCCACCGGGAGCGGCACCAGCACCGGCACCGCGCGCGGAGCGCGAAGCGCGTTGATCACCGGCCTCGGCCCCGTACCTGTCCCGTTCCCGCGCGGCCCGCAACGCCCGGCGGGCCGCATCGGCAGGGCGGGGACCGGATCCGGCATCCGGCCCGTCAGCGCCTCCCAGCCCTACCGCCTCTACGTCCGGATCTACCGCCGCGACCTCCTGACCCACCGCCTGTACCTCGTCGGCCGGTGAAACCCGGGTCTCCTCCCGAAGGCCCGACCGCTCTTCGGCGCACCCCTCCGCACCCCTCGGCGTCCCCGCTCCCCCGCTCACGCCGACCTCCGCAACGACACCAGGTCGGTCAGCTCGCGGTCCGTCAGCTCCGTGAGGGCCGCCTCGCCGGAGCCGAGGATGGCGTCGGAGAGGGCCCGCTTGGATTCCAGCATCTCGGCGATGCGGTCCTCGATGGTGCCCTCGGTGATGAGGCGGTGGACCTGGACGGGCTGGGTCTGGCCGATGCGGTAGGCGCGGTCGGTGGCCTGTTCCTCGACGGCCGGGTTCCACCAGCGGTCGAAGTGGACGACATGGCCCGCTCGGGTGAGGTTCAGACCGGTGCCGGCCGCCTTCAGGGACAGCACCAGGACCGGCGTCGCTCCGCTCTGGAAGCGGTCCACCATCTGCTCGCGGTCCCTGATGGGCGTGCCGCCGTGCAGCAGCTCGACCGGGACGGCGCGGTCGGCGAGATGCGCGGTGATCAGGCGGGCCATGCCGACGTACTGGGTGAAGACCAGCGCGGAGCGGTCCTCTGAGAGCAGCGTGTCCAACAGCTCGTCCAGCAGGGCGAGTTTGCCGGAGCGGGCGGCGAGGCGGTCCCCGGCGGCGGCTCCCGCCTCCTCCTTCAGATACAGCGCCGGGTGGTCGCAGATCTGCTTCAGGGCGCCCAGGAGTTTCAGGACCAGGCCCCGGCGGGCGATGCCCTCCGCCGTCTCGATGGCCAGCAGCGACTCGCGGACCACGGCCTCGTAGAGCGCGGCCTGTTCGCGGGTGAGGGGGACGGGGTGGTCGGTCTCGGTCTTGGGCGGGAGTTCGGGGACGATGCCCGGGTCGGACTTCTTGCGGCGGAGGAGGAAGGGCCGGACCAGGCGGGCGAGACGGGTCACGGCCTCCTCGTCCTCGCCGTTCTCCACGGCGCGGGCGTGGCGGGCGCGGAAGGACTTCAGCGGGCCGAGGAGCCCGGGGGTCGTCCAGTCGAGGAGGGCCCAGAGCTCGGAGAGGTTGTTCTCGACGGGGGTGCCGGTGAGGGCCACGCGCGCGGGCGTCGGGATCGTGCGCAGGGCCTTCGCCGTCGCCGAGTAGGGGTTCTTGACGTGCTGGGCCTCGTCGGCGACGACCATGCCCCACTCCTGTCGGGCGAGGAGCGGGGCCGCCGAGCGCATGGTGCCGTAGGTGGTGAGGACGAAGCCGCCGTCGAGGTCGTCCAGGGTGCGGTCGGGGCCGTGGAAGCGGCGTACGGGCACGCCGGGGGCGAAACGGGTGATCTCCCGCTGCCAGTTGCCCAGCAGGGAGGCGGGGCAGACGACCAGGGTGGGCTCTCGGCGGGCCCGGCGCAGATGCAGGGCGATGACCGTGACCGTCTTGCCGAGGCCCATGTCGTCGGCGAGACAGCCGCCGAGGCCCAGGGAGGTCATGAGGTCCAGCCAGGCCAGGCCCCGGAGTTGGTAGTCGCGCAGGGTGGCGGTCAGGCCCGGGGGCGGGTCGACCGGGCCGATGCCGGCCGTGAGGCGGTCGCGGAGGGCTGCCAGTGCCCCGACCGGTACCGCTTCCACCGTCTCCCCGTCGACCTCGGCGGTGCCGGTGAGGGCCACGGAGAGGGCGTCCACCGGGTCGAGCAGGCCCAGTTCGCGCTTGCGGGCCTTGCGGACGAGGGCCGGGTCGACGAGGACCCACTGGTCGCGGAGGCGGACGATCGGTCGGTGTGCCTCGGCGAGCGTGTCCATCTCGGCCTCGGTCAGCGGATCGCCGCCGAGCGCCAACTGCCAGCGGAACCGCAGCAGTTCCTCGCCCTCGAAGAAGCCGGTGCCGTCCGTGGCGGAGCCGGGCGCCGGGCGTACCTCGGCGCGGGCGCTGAGGTCGTGGGCCAGGTCCCTGGGCCAGTGCACGGCGACGCCGGCCGCGCCGAGCCGGGTGGCGGCGACGCCCAGCAGGTCGGACAGCTCGTCCTCGGAGAGGGCGAGGACATCGGGTACGTCCTGCTCGGAGAGCCGGTCCAGGGGCGGCCAGACGCGGGCCGCGCGGCGTACGGCGAGGGCGGCGTCCACGCGCGCGCGGGGCCCGAACGCCGCGTCCGCGTCACCCGCCCACAGTGCCGCCGCGTCGACGACGAGGGTGGGGTCGGCGAGGCTGTGCACCTGGACGACGGCCGCGCCCGCCCTCGGTGCCCGCTCGCTGTCGTCGAAGAGGTCGTACGCGGACAGGTCGAGGCGCAGCGAGACGCGTACGCCCGCGTCCATGCCCGCGGCGACCTCGGCCGCCCAGTCACGGGCGTGCGGCAACCGCTGTCCGGCGTGCGCCGCGAACGGTTTCCCGGAGACGTACGGCGCCGCCGGGCCGCGTGGCAGGGTGTCGGCGACCGCATCCAGGAAGGACCGCATCAACGGCTCAGGCTCGGGCAGCCGCAGCGGCCCCTTGCCGGGCAGCGGCACGGCGTGGCCCTCGTACGGCAGTGCCGCGGCGACGGCTCTGAGGTGCGCGATGTCGTCCGGGTCGAGCGGTCCCGCCCGCCACGCGTCGTACCCCTCGGCGGTCAGTCCGGGCAGCAGGCGCCCCCGGGCGATCAGTCGCAGCGCGTGCAGGGCGGCCGCTCCCCAGCAGGCGGTGGCGGGGTGGGCGGCCGGGTCGCGCCGGGCTCGGGTGAGCAGGGGCAGGGCTTGGCCGACCGGAAGGCACACGGCGGGGACGGTGCCTCTGCGGGCTCCGGAGCCGTGCCGTCGTACGACCGTGAGGTCCTCGGTGTCTCCGGGGGGCGGCTCCGCGCCGCCCTCCGGGTCCCAGAAGGCGAACCGGCCGTGGCGGGGCAGCGGCGCGGGCAGGAAGACGGCGGCCAGCCGGACGGGGACGGCCGGCCGCGCGGGGACGGCCGTGTCGGCCTCGGGAACAGCCATGTCCCGCATACGTCGGTCACCTCCCGTCCTTCGGTCGGATGAGCCGTCACCGGCTCCGATCAGCTGTCTCCGACTCTACGGGCGGGGTCTGACAACGGGCCCCGACGGCCGTGCGCGAGCACGTCCGCACAGGGGTTTCCCCAGGTCAGGGCACCGTTCGCGACACCACGTACACCATCGGATGGTCCGGGTTGGACCGGTTCACGACGATGTCATGGGTGGGGGCGGGGTTCTTCTGGTCGTTGACGAGGCCGTACCAGGGGCCGGAGCCGGTGAAGTCCCAGCCGACGATCCGCCGGTCGCGGGCGTTGACGGCGATCTCGTCGTCCTCGAGGTCGTCCGTGCTGAGGCCGATCTGGTTGAGGAAGCTCTCCAGGCCCTCGTTGCTCGTATAGAACTGCACGTAGAGACGGCTGGTCTTCCAGTTGTTCGTCTCGTAGTACGCGACGTGCTTGGAGTACGGTGGGATCGGCACCTGGTAGAGGCGCTGCTGGACCCGGGAGGGCCAGTGGGCGGTGAGGCCGGTCGCCGAGTACTTCTTCTCCTTGTCCTTGCCGCTGTCGCGGCTCTGGTTGGCGGAGATCACCAGATAACCGGCCGGTACGCCGATGAGCAGCACGATGATCGCCAGGGTGATCGCCCGGCGGCGGATCCTGCGGCGGCGGTTCTCGGTGGGCTGCTCGGGCTCCTCCGGCGAGGAGCCCTGGTGCGGCACGGCGGCGGTCATGCGGAGTCCTGGGTGGTACGGCGGGCCTCCACGTACCGCGCGTAGCGCTCGTACCGCTCCACCCGGCGCCGGTTGGCCCGGCGGAAGCGGCGGGCGACGAGTCTGGCGAGGTCGGCGGCGCCCACCATGCCGGCCTCCGGGCCGAGCTGGGCGCGGGCGATACGGGCCTCGGGGCGGTAGCCGCGGCCGGTGAGATGACGGCGGAAGGCGTCCCGGGCCGGGCCGATCAGCAGGTCGTCGGCGGCCGAGACGCCGCCGCCGATGACGAAGCAGGACGGGTCGAGGGCGGCGGCCAGGTTGGCGATGCCGACGCCGAGCCACTGGCCGATGTCCTGGAGCAGCTCGATGCACATGGCGTCGCCCTCGCGGGCCAGTTCCGTGATCATCGGCCCGGTGATGTCGCCGATGTTCCCCTTGACGTGCTCGATGATCCCGTACGCCACCGGGGAGTCGGCCGCAGCGAGTTCGCGGGCCTCTCTGACCAGGGCGTTTCCGGAGCTGTACTGCTCCCAGCAGCCGCGGTTGCCGCACGGGCAGCGGTGGCCTCCCGGCACGACCTGCATATGGCCGAACTCGCCCGCGACGCCGAACTTGCCGCGCTTGACCTGCCCGTCCTCCAGGATCGCGCCGCCGATGCCGGTGCCGAGCGTGATCATGACCAGGTGGTCCTCGTCGCGGCCGGCGCCGAAGCGCCACTCGGCCCAGGCGGCGGCGTTGGCGTCGTTGTCGACCAGCACGGGCACGGCGAGGCGGCCGGCGAGACGGTCGCGCAGCGGCTCGTTGCGCCAGGACAGGTGGGGGGCGAACAGGACGCGGTTGCGGTCCGCGTCGACCCAGCCGGCGGCGCCGATGCCGACGGCGTGCACGTCGTGCCGGTCGGAGAGGTCCAGGACCAGCTCCGTGATGGTGTCCTCGACGACCTGGGGGCTCTTGGACTTGTCCGGGGTCTCCGTGCGGAGCTTCTCCAGGATGTTGCCGTCGGCGTCCACGACGCCCGCCATCACCTTCGTGCCGCCGATGTCGATGCCGACGGTGGGGACGCGGGGGGCCGTCAGGTGGGAGCGGCGCTCGCGCGTTCCCACGGTCCGCAGGACGGTGGCCCGCGCGGAGCCGCGGTGGGTGAAGTCGCGGTAAGTGCTCATCGGGCCGATTCTGCCTTAACGCTCCGCTGGGTGGGGCGTGGGGGCAGGGGGTGCCGCCTCTTTGTTTTCGGGTGCGGGTGAGTGGGGGCTGGTCGCGCGGTTCCCCGCGCCCCTTAAAGGCAGGAGGTGCCCTCTTCTATGACCTCACCAGCAGCTGGAAGTCGAACGAGTAGCGCGAGGCCCGGTAGATGTGGGTGCCGTATTCGACCGCTCTGCCCGTGTCGTCGAACGTCGTGCGCTGCATGGTCAGGAGGGGGGCGCCCTCGGGCTCGGTCAGGCGGTCGGCCTCCTCCGCCGTGGCCGTTCTCGCGCCGATGGTCTGGCGGGCGCTGTGGAGGGTGATGCCCGCGGCGCGCATGAGGCGGTAGAGGCCGGTGGCTTCGAGTTGGGGGGAACCGAGGTCGAGGAGGTCGGTGGGGAGGTAGTTGCAGAGGTAGGCCATGGGTTCGCCGTGGGCCAGACGGAGTCGCTCGATGCGGTGGACTTCGCTGCCCTCGGCGACGGCGAGGGCGGCGGCGACCTCGGCGGAGGCGGTGACGGTGGTGTTGACCAGGACGCGGGTGGCGGGGCGCTGGCCGGCGGCTTCCAGGTCGTCGTAGAGGCTGCTGAGTTCCAGGGGGCGTTTGACCTGGCTGTGGACGACCTGGGTGCCCACGCCCCGGCGGCGTACGAGCAGGCCCTTGTCCACGAGGGACTGGATGGCCTGGCGGACGGTGGGGCGGGACAGGCCCAGGCGTGCGGCCAGCTCGATCTCGTTGCCCAGCAGACTGCCCGGGGTCAGCTCGCCGTGCTCGATCGCGGCCTCCAGCTGCTGGGACAGCTGGAAGTAGAGCGGGACCGGGCTGCTGCGGTCGACGCTGAGCTGGAGCGACACGGTCGGATCCACTTCTGGTTTCGGCACGGGCCGAGCGTAGCCCCGGTGCTTGTTGACGGGAAGTTGCGTAGTTCGGTTGTCCGGACAATCCATTGACACGGTGGCAGGTGCGACCGCACTTTGTTTCCCATGCGCATCGGACTCATCGGAGCGGGTCGCATCGGGACGTTCCACGCGACCACGCTCAGCCGCCACCGCGATGTCGGCTCTTTGATCATCACGGACGTCGATACGACTCGGGCCCATGACCTCGCGGATCGCCTCGGTGAGACGGTGGCGCCGGGCGTGGACGAGATCTTCACCTGGGGTGTGGACGCCGTGGTGATAACGGCCGCGACCTCGGCCCACGGCGAACTGATCGGTCGGGCAGCACGCTCGGGGCTCCCGGTGTTCTGCGAGAAACCCATCGCGGTGGATCTGCCGGGCACGTTAAGCGCGCTGGCCGAGGTCGACGCGGCCGGGACCGTGCTGCAGATGGGTTTCCAGCGGCGCTTCGACTCGGGGTATGTCACCGCGCGTGAGGCGGTGCGCGCGGGCCGGCTCGGGCGGCTGCACACCGTACGGGCGCTGACGGCCGATCAGACGCCGCCGCCCCCGGAGTACCTGCCGATCTCCGGCGGGATCTACCGGGACTGTCTGATCCACGACTTCGACATCGTGCGGTGGGTGACGGGGCGCGAGGTCGCCACCGTGTACGCCACCGGGTCGGACGCCGGGCACCCGATGTTCCGGGAGGCGCACGACGTCGACACGGCGGCCGCCGTGCTCACGCTGGAGGACGGGACGCTCGTCACGGCCACGGCGGCGCGGGTGAACGGGGCCGGGTACGACGTGCGCCTGGAGCTGGCGGGGGAGCTGGACACCGTGGTGGTCGGACTGGACGACCGTACGCCGGTAGCGTCCACCGAGCCGACCGGGCCGCCGCCCGCCGACAAGCCGTGGACCGGCTTCCTGGAGCGCTTCGCCTCCGCGTACGAGGCCGAGATCGCCGCGTTCGTCGAGGTGGTGCGCGGGGAGCGGGCGAATCCGTGCGACGGCCGGGAGGCGCTGCAGGCGCTGCGGGTCGCCGAGGCGTGCGAGTTGTCCCGGCTGGAGCACCGCCCGGTCAACCTGGGCGAGATCCCGGGCGGCCGGGAGTAGCCCACGCCTCCGGAGCGCAGGGCTTCCGCCCAGGGCCGAACGGTTCGCGCGTTGTCGGGTGCGGGTGGGTGGGGCTTCTCGCGCAGTTCCCCGCGCCCCTAAAAGACAAAGACCCGGCCCCTGCGGGCCGAAAAGCGAAGCGGGGCGCAGCCCCTGCTTTGCTTTTCAGGGCCGCGGGGAACTGCGCGACCAGCCCCCACCGGACCCGCGGATGGGGGTCGAAGGGGCGCAGCCCCTGGATGGGACGGGTAGGGGCGGCGGGGGCGGGAAATCGCCCTCACCACCGCAGCGGCAGGCTCCGTACCCCCCGTATCAGCATGCCCGGCAGCCATTCGCCCGGTGGACCGTCCAAGGTCAGGTCGGGGCAGCGCTCCAGGAGGGCGCGCAGAGCCACGCGGGCCTCCAGGCGGGCCAGGGGCGCGCCGAGGCAGTAGTGGATGCCGTGGCCGAAGGCGAGATGGCCGCGGGTGTCCCGGTGGATGTCGAAACGGTCGGGGGCCGGATAGCGGCCGCCGTCGCGGTCGGCGGCGGTCAGGCCGATCATCACCGAGTCGCCCGCCGGGATGGCCGTACCGCCTATCTCCAGGGGCTCGGCCGCGTAGCGGAACGTCGCGTTCTCCACCGGGCCCTCATGGCGCAGGGTCTCCTCCACGACCGCGTCGACGAGGCTCGGGTCGGCCCGCACCTCGGCGAGTTGCGCGGGGTGGGTGAGGAGCGCGTGGACGGCGCCGGTGATGAGGTTGACGGTGGTCTCGTGGCCGGCGATGAGGAGGATGAAGGCCATGCCGCGCAGTTCGTCGGCGGACAGCCGGTCGCCGTCCTCGGCGGTCGTCCGGATCAGGGCGCTCAGCAGGTCGTCGGCGGGCGGGGAACAGCGCTTGTCCTCGATCAACTCACGGAGATAAGCCGCGAGTTGAACGATGGACTCGTACTCGTGCTCGCCGCTGGTCGGTGCCACCACTTCCGTGGACAGCTTGCGGAAGGCCGCCCGGTCGAACTCGGGCACGCCGAGCAGCTCGCAGATGGCGGTGAGCGGCAGCGGGTACGCGAACGACTCCACCAGGTCGGCGTGGCCGAGCGGCAGCATCGCGTCCAGCAGCGAGTCGGTGATCTCCCGCACCCTGGGCCGCAGTTGCTCGACCCGGCGCGCGGTGAACTCCCGGGCTATCAGCCCGCGCAGCCGGGTGTGCTGGGGTGGGTCCGAGTTCAGCAGATACTTGCCGATCAGCTCCTCGTCGAGGAAGGTCACCCCGATCTTCGAGCCGTCCTTCGCCAGCCGGGGATCGGCGAGCGCCGCCCGCGCCTCCTCGTACCCGACCACGAGCCAGACCTCGTGGTGGACCTCCGGCTTCGGCAGCCGCACCCGGTGCACGGGGCCGCGCGCCCGCAGTTCGGCGTACACCGGATGCGGGTCCTCGGTGAACGCCGGTCCGTACGCCCCCAGATCGATCACATGCCCACGCCTCATGAATTCCCCCTCGCCCGTGACAACGGGCGGTGTCACTCAGGAGTGCCCGTCCTCCTCCAGCAGTCCCGCGTCGTACGTCAACAGGGCGATCTGCACACGGTTGTTGAGGTCGAGCTTGGTGAGGATGCGGGAGACATGGGTCTTGACGGTGGCGACGCTCATGAAGAGTTCGCCGGCGATCTCGGCGTTGGAGGCGCCCCGGCCGACGGCGACGGCGACCTCGCGTTCGCGGTCGTTGAGGGCGGCGACGCGGGAACGGGCGTGCGTGCGGCGGGTGTCCTGGGCGCTGCCGGCGGCGTGTGCCATGAGCTGGCGGGTGACGGCGGGCGAGAGCACGGGATCACCGGCCGCGACCCGCCGTACCGCTGCGACGATCTCGGCGGGCGGGGTGTCCTTGAGGACGAATCCGGCG
This sequence comes from Streptomyces sp. NPDC002787, assembly GCF_053592095.1. NCBI lineage: Bacteria > Bacillati > Actinomycetota > Actinomycetes > Kitasatosporales > Streptomycetaceae > Streptomyces > Streptomyces sp. NPDC002787. The sequence continues at coordinate 52,547 of NZ_JBSFVC010000015.1, forward strand.
GCGCCCGCGCGCAGGGCGCGCAGGACCTGGTCGTCGGCGTGGAAGGTGGTGAGGACGACGACCTGGGGCGCGTCCGCGCGGCCGCGGAGCCGCTCGGTGGCCGCGAGACCGTCGACAGTCGGCATCCGGATGTCCATGAGGACGACGTCGGGGCGCGTACGGTCGACGAGGGCGTCCACCTCGTCACCGTCGGCTCCCTCGCCCACGATCTCGATGTCGTCGGCGCCGCCCAGCATGAAGGTCAGTCCGGCGCGGACAAGGGGGTCGTCGTCGACGAGGAGCAGTCGGATCGCGGTCATCGGCCCACCGTTCGGATGTCGGTCATGGGGCTACCGTAATGACGCTTCGTCGGGGACCGCCGCGTTGTCATGCGCCGACCCGTTAGTGTCGGCCGGTACGGCATTCAACTGACGGAGGTTTTGGGTGCGTTACCGACTCCTGGGCCGGACCGGGCTCCGCGTCTCCGAGCTGTTCCTCGGCGCCATGACGTTCGGGGAGCAGGGCGGGGTGGGCGCGCCCCGGGAGGAGTGCGCGCGCATCCTCGACGTGTACGCGGAGGCCGGCGGCAATGTGATCGACACGGCGGTCAACTACCGGGGCGGGGAGAGCGAGCGCATCGTCGGTGAGCTGCTCAAGGGGCGGCGTGACCGGTTCGTGCTGTCCACCAAGTACACCGTCTCGCGCGACGGCACCGACCCCAACGCGGCGGGCAACCACCGCAAGAATCTCGCGCTGTCGCTGGAGACGAGCCTGAGGCGTCTGGGCACCGACTACGTCGACCTCTACTGGGTGCACATCTGGGACCGGAACACCCCGGTCGAGGAGACGATGCGCGCCCTCGACGACGCCGTACGGTCCGGGAAGGTCCTCTACGTCGGTATCTCGGACGCTCCGGCCTGGGTGGTCTCGCGCGCCAACACCCTCGCGGAATGGCGGGGTTGGTCGGCGCTGTCGGCGCTCCAGGTGCCGTACAGCCTGCTCAACCGGGACATCGAGCGTGAACTGCTGCCGATGGCGGAGGCGTTCGGCATGTCGGTCGCGGCCTGGAGCCCCCTGCAGAACGGCATCCTGTCGGGCAAGTACACCCGCCCGGGCGGGGTGGCCGCCGGCACCGCGACCCGGCTGTCCGCCGAGGCGATCGGGGAGCGGGAGCGGGCGGTGGCGGAGGCCGTGCAGGCCGCCGCGGACGACCTCGACGCCACCCCGGCCCAGATCGCCATCGCCTGGACCATGGCGCACTCCCCCGCCGTGCACCCCATCCTCGGCGCCCGCCGTGTCGAGCAGCTCATGGACAACCTCGGCGCCGCCCGGCTCGTCCTCCCCGAGGAGGTGCTGGCCCGGCTGGAGGAGGCCACCGGCTTCCGCCGCGGCTTCCCCGGCGACTTCATCGACGAGGCGTCGGCGTGGGTGTACGGCTCGGCGGGGCAGCGCGTGGTGCCGCGTACGACTTGAGGGCAGCGCGTGGCCGTTCGGTCGTGGGTCCGTACGTGGCCCTCTCATGTACGGCCCGACCGACCGGAGTTGGCCCTCAGCCGCGCAGTCGCACCCCGTGCCGGGTGCGCAGCCGGTGGATCTCCCACCACGCGACGGCCGTCACCGAGGCCGGGCCGCCGATGAGGGCGGCGAGCTGGACCTGGGGCGGGCCCGGCGGCAGCCCGCCGACGGCCAGGTTGATGGCGGAGAACTCCCACACCAGGGCGCCGGTGAGCAGCGCCGGGAGCGCCGGGTGCACATCGACGGTGTTGAAGGCGCTGCGCACGGCGGGTCCGGAGGCGAAGGCGATGAAGAGCAGCACCCAGAGCAGCGGCACGAGGAGGACGAGCGGCCCCCACACCCCCACGTCCTCGCCCATGTGGTTGTCCGCGTAGTAGATCGCCCCGATGAGGACGGGGACCGTCGTGAAGGCGCCCACGTACCACAGCGCCGATTTCCCGGCGGTACGCAGATGGGGGCGCATGGCCCGGCGTGCGGTCGGCGAGGAGGAGCGGAAGAGGGCCGCGACGACCACGGGTGCGCTGAGGAGCAGCAGCCAAGGGCTGATGACCAGCCGCATCATGAACTGCTGCTGCGCCTGGTCCACGTCCTCGGGCTTGCCGTACGCCGCCAGGATCAGCAGGGACATCACGGTCGCCGTCCAGGCCCGCCTGCGCTGCAGCCGCGCCACGTCGTCGTCCACCAGGCGGTGGCGTGCGCGGGAGGGGAAGACCCGCCGGGCCGGGCGGCGGGCCGAGCGGGCGAGCGGGTAGCCCACCAGCAGGCCGACCACCAGCGGCCACGCGCACATCACGGCCATCGCCCACAGACAGCCGTGCAGCCGCAGCCCGCTCAGGAACTCCCTCAGCGGCGGCCACTCGTCCTCCCGCATCCGCCGCACCAGGGTGGGCGGCGGTGCGGGGACATAGGGGTAAGGCCCGTACGGGTGAGGGGGGTTGGGGCCGTACGCCGGGCCCGGCTGGGGCGCGACGTACGGGCCCGGTGGCGGCGTGGGGTACGGCCCTCCGTGTGGTGGCCGGGGCGGCTGGTACGGATTGTGTCCCCCGAAACTCACTCTGCTGTCCCTCCCGAGGCGTCGGTGCCGATTGGCTCGCGCGAGTCCTACGGCTCGTCAGGCTCGTACGGCTCACAGGAGGCGGACGATGCTCAGGGGTCGAACGGTTCTCGCGAGTCAACTCGCCATCATGCGCGAGGACATGGCGCGGCGCACACCGGTTCCGGTGCCACGCCGTACTTAGCCCCAGGGCAGCCAGGCCCGCACCCCGAAGCCGCCGTCCTGGTCGGGCCCGTGGTCCAGGCGGCCGCCGGCGAGCGTGGCGCGCTCGGTGAGGCCGATGAGGCCCTGACCGGAGCCGGGGACGGGCGGGACTTCCCCCGGGGGCGCCGGATTGTGCACGGAGACGGTGAGTCCGTCGCCCGGGGCGCCCGAGACGGTGACGGTGACCTCGGCGCCGGGAGCGTGCTTGCGAGCGTTGGTCAGGCACTCCTGGGCGATGCGATAGGCCGTGCGGCCGACGGAGGCGGGGACGGCGGCGCGGTCGCTGACACGGTGGTCGAGGACGACCTTCATGCCTGCCTCGCGGGACTCGGTCACGAGGGTGTCGAGCGCGGCGAGGGTCGGCTGGGGACGGCCAGCGTCGTCGGGTTCGCCCGCGCGCAGCACGCCGATGATCTCCCGCAGGTCCTGCAGGGCCTCGTGGGCGCTCTCCCGGATGACGCCCGCCGCGCGGGCGATCTCGGCCCGGGGCGCGTCGGGCCGGAACTCCAGGGCGCCCGCGTGCACGCTCAGCAGCGTCAGACGGTGGGCCAGGACGTCGTGCATCTCGCGGGCGATGGCCTCCCGGGCGAGCCGTTGCGCCTGCTCGGCCCGGAGCGCCGCCTCCGTCTCGGCGCGCCGGGCGCGGTCCCGGAAGCTCAGCATCAACTGCCGCTTGGAGCGCACGAACATGCCCCAGCCGACGATCGCGGCGGTGAGGAGCACGGAGAGGAAGACCGCCCAGGGGTAGCTGACATCGGGGTCGGGGCGCAGCCAGAAGAACAGCGGGTTCAGTACGAGGGACACGCCGCCGACCCAGGCCACGTACCGGAAGGGCCGGTGCACGGTGAGGGTGAAGAAGGCGACCAGACCGGCGCCGCCCGCGGTGTTGGACACGAAGCAGACGGGGACCATCGCCACGGCGAGGCCTACCGGCCAGCGCCGGCGCAGCCAGACGGCGGTGCAGGCGAGCGCGCCCAGCACCTGGTCGAGGACGGCGTAGGCCTGCGGCAGGTCGGGCTCGTTCCTGACCGTGTCGACGCCCAGGAGGCCGATGAACACGGCCAGCAGGAAGCAGGTGAAGTCGACGACCCAGTCGCGCGCGGTGCGCCGGGGCGGCCGGCCGGGCCGTCCGTTCTCCGGGTCCTGTGCCGGGTCCAGCAGGGCCGAAGGCAACAGCCAGCTCCGTCCCGGGAAGGTCGGCGGCTCGGGTACCGGCTTGTCACCACTCACGGTCGACGAATCTACGCAGAGACGGCCTCCGCCACCTCCCCTCGCCGGTGATCGCGACCAAAGTCGTGACCTCGCCGACTTTCGGCGGTCCGCCCTGCCGCGGCTCGGTACTCCCGTCGGACGGACCCCGCCCCGCGGCCGATGACCGTGGGGGGACCGCGGGGCGAGGATCCTGGACATGAAGCAGGTGTTGGAGTTTCTCGGGTTCATCGCCCTGCTGCAGGGCACCGGCGGTCTGGTGTACGAACTCACCGGCAAGCTGCGGTGGGGGGTGACGCAGCGGTGGAGCGCCCTGGACGGCTACGAGATCTATGTGAGCATCGCGCTGATCGTCCTGGCGATCGCCCTGTTCGCGGCGGCGGAGAGCCGGAAGCCCGGCTGACCGTCTGTCCGGTGGGGGATGAACAGACGGCCAGGCCGGGGCGACGCCGGTTCGGCCGATCCGGCCGGCTGGTTCAACCGGATCGACCTGATCAGCTGGATCAGCAGTCGTAGTCGATCAGGTCGAAGGACGCGTAGTGGTCGGCGGTGTAGTAGTCCTCCTGGTAGTCCTCACCGGTGACGATGCGGCGGGCGCCGCGGGTGGAGGAGCCGGGGGTCTTCACCGTGTACTCGTGGTAGTAGCCGGTGGACTGCGTCGGCAGGATGCGTTCCCGGTTCTGGAAGACGCTGCCGTCCTGCGAGTACGGGTAGGGGCCGCCCTGGGCGATCAGGTTCAGGGTGGTGTACGCCTGTGACGGCAGGTCGCCGTAGCAGATGCTGCCGACGGCGGTGGTGGCGGCGCCCGCCGGGCCGGCGGTGACGGTGCCGCCGACGAGGAGGGCCGACAGGAGGGCGGCCGCGGCGCCGATACGAGTGGTCCGTGGGGGGAATCTCATGGCGACATGATGACGCGCGTAGACAGTGGCATGTCAATGACAAGTTCCATGATTTTCCGGGCACGTCCGGTAAGTTTTCCGGGAGTTAACCGGGGCTCACGGAGCGGCCCGCGACCTTCACACCGTCGACCGCGGGCCGGCCATGTCGCAGGTCAGGCGTTCTCCGGCAGCTCGTAGGTGCCGTACTCGGGACGCCCGGCCAGTTCGTACGTCTGGATCGAGACGCCGGTGCTCGTGATGCTGCCTCCGGCGTGGCGGAACGCGGTCGGCAGGGCCCCCTCGGCGAAGAGGCGGCGGCCGGAGCCGAGGACGACCGGGAACGTCAGCAGGTGCAGGGTGTCGACCAGGTCGAGGGCGAGCAGCGACTGGGCGAGGGCCCCGCTGCCGTGGACCTGCACCTCGCCGTCGGTGCGCTCCTTGAGGGCGGTGACCTCCTTGGCGAGGTCTCCGGAGAGCACGGTCGTGCCGCTCCACTCCGGGTTCGTGACGGTGTTCGAAACGACGTACTTGGGCAGGGAGTTGAGCTTCCCCGCGACCGGGTCGGCCGGATCGGTGACCTTCGGCCAGTGGGCGGCGAAGATCTCGTAGGTCCTGCGGCCCAGCAGGAAGGCGCCGACGCGGCCGAAGACTCCGTCGATGAACCTGCCGAAGTCCTCGTCGCCGTACGGGACGCTCCAGCCGCCGTGCTCGAAGCCGTCGCGGCGGTCCTCGTTGGGGCCACCGGGGGCCTGGTGGACGCCGTCGAGGGTGACGAAGGAGGTGAGGGAGAGCTTGCCCATGGCGGGTGCCTGCTTTCGTGGTCCGTGGTGGGGCTGTGGTCACGGGATGGTGTCCCGTGCCCCGGGGTGGGCTTGTTGTCATCAGGGCAGACCCCGGTGGTGCCCGCAACTCATCGGTGGGCCGGGAATTCGGTGGGCGGCGGGGCACGGGGCCGCGGCACCTCGATGTCCGTTCGCCGTCGGCGGACGGGTGCGGCGGGCGCTGGGCCGGGGGCATGACTGCTTCGAAGGGGAATCTGAACGGCAAGGTCGCCCTCGTGACCGGCGGCAGCCGGGGCATCTGGGCCGCGACGGCGGTGCGGCTGGCCCGCGAGGGCGCGGACGTGGCCGTCACCTATGTGCGCGGCAAGGAGGCGGCCGAGGAGGTCGTACGGGCCGTGGAGGCGCTCGGGCGGCGGGGAGTGGCCCTGCGGGCGGACTCTGGGGACGCCGAGGAGGCGGCGGGCGCGGTGGGGCTGGCGGCGCGGGGGCTGGGCGGGCTGGACGTACTGGTGAACAACGTCGGCGTCGGGGCGCTGGGGCCGCTGGGCCGCTGGGCCGCTGGGCCGCTGGGCCGCTGGGCCGCTGGAGAGCCTGCCGCTCGCCGAGGTGGACCGGGCGCTCGCCGTGAATGTGCGGGGCGTGTTCCTGGCGTCCCAGGCCGCCGCGCCGCTCATGGGGCGCGGCGGTCGGATCATCACCGTCGGCACGTGCATGACGCAGCGGGTGCCCGGTCCGGCGGGACGCTCTACGCCATGAGCAAGTCGGCGTTGGTGGGGTTGACGAGGGCGCTGGCCCGGGAGCTCGGGGGGCGCGGGATCACGGCGAATGTCGTGCATCCGGGGCCCACGGACAGGGATATGAATCCGGCGGGTGGGCCGTACGCGGCCGGGCAGGCGGAGTGGACCGCGCTGGGGCGGTTCGGGACGGCTGCGGAGGTGGCGTCGATGGTGGTGTATCCGGCGGGGGCGGAGTACGTGACCGGGGCGGAGTTCTCTGTGGACGGGGGGCACGCGGCGTGAGGGGCTCGCCCGCCGCCCCTACCCGTCCCGTCCACCAGGGGCGCTGCCCATCGCCACGGAGCCGCTTCCGGGGAAAGAGGCGGGCCCCTCGCTCAGCCGGCCAGTTCTCGGTGGCGGGCCGACAAGCGGGTCTCGCCCTCTTCCGTCAGGGAGCCGAAGAGGCGGAGGCGGGAGATGCCGCCGTCGGGGTAGATGTCCACGCGCGCGTGGGTGCCGACGGCCGGGGCCGGGAGGAGGAAGCGGTGGTTGGTGTCGGGCTGGAGGCGGGTGCGGGGGAGGATCTCCGTCCACTCGCCGTCCTCGCCGTCCTTCACCGAGACCGTGGCCCAGCCCGCCGCGTTGCCCTTCAGATACGCCGTGTCGATCTCCAGGGCGCGGATCTCCGCCTGGGCGGCGAGGCGGTAGCGGATCCAGTCGTTGCCCTGGTCGCGGCGGCGGCGGGTCTCCCAGCACTCGTGCATGACGCGGGCGCGGCCGGGCTGGATGGTGTTGGTGGCGGGTGAGTAGAAGAGGTTGGAGGCGTCCTCGGCCCGGCCGCCGTTCTCCAGGGCGACGACGTCGAAGGTGCCGAGGGCGGCCAGCCACGCCGGGTCCGGTATGACCTCGCCGTACACACGGAGGCGGGCGATGCCGCCGTCGGGGTGCTGGTTCAGGCGGAGGTGGGTGAAGCGCTGCTCGACCGAGACCGCGAAGCCGTTCGCCGCGTGGCCGCCGACCGGGGTGCGCGGGACGAGCGTCGTCCACTCCACGTCGGCGGCGAGCAGGTCCTCCGGCGACGGGGATCCGGCCACGCACGCGCCCTCGACGGACACCGCCTGCGGGTAGTTGCCACGGAAGTGGGCGGTGTCGACGACGATCCCCCGGATCACGCCGGGTGCGCCGAGGCGGATCAGCGCCCAGTCGTGGTCCTCGGCCGTCGGCCAGGGGTGGTCGGCCGAGGCGCCCCGGCGACGGCGCGTCTCCCAGCCGTCCATGATCTTGCCCTTGTGCCCGAAGTGCTCCGGGTCGAACTCGGCGCGCTCGGGCACCAGCAGGTTCTCGCGGTGGGCGAAGAACTCGTCGTTGGCGGCGATCACACCGGCGCCGAGCCTGCGGTCGGCGAGGTCGGCGTACCGCGTGAAGGGGAAGTCCGCGGTGCGGTAGTCCGCGTACGGGTCGCCGCCGCCGTACGGGTTCGCGTCGCCGGTGAAGCTCGCGGGCGGGGAGTGGTGCTGCGCCGTCACGATGATCAGGTCTGCCTTTCGGTTGTCGGCCGCTGCGGGTGCGGGTGGGGTCCCCTTGATCGAGCGAAGCCGAGAGCTTGGGGAGGGTCAGTGGGTGCGGGTGAGGAGTCGTCCCTTCGGGTCGGTGAACTCGCCGTCCACGACGATGCGTTGGCCGCGCAGCCAAGTGGACTTGACCACGCCGTACAGAGTCTTGCCGGCGTACGCGGTGACGCGGTTGCGATGCTGGAGTGCGGCCGGGTCGACGGTGAAGGTCTCGTCGGGGGCGAGGACGGCGAAGTCGGCGTCGCGGCCCACCTCGATGGCGCCCTTGCGGTCGTCGAGGCCGACCAGTTCGGCTGTGCGCGACGACATCCAGCGGATCACGTCCTCCAGCGAGTGACCGCGCCCGCGGGCCTCCGTCCAGACCGCCGCGAGGCTCAACTGCAGGCCGGAGATGCCGCCCCAGGCGGTGGCGAAGTCGTCGGTCTTCAGGTCGGCCGTCGACGGGGAGTGGTCGGTGACCACACAGTCGATCGTGCCGTCGGCGAGCGCCTGCCAGAGGAGGTCCTGGTTGGCCGACTCCCGGATGGGCGGGCAGCACTTGAACTCGCTGGCCCCGTCCGGGACTTCCTCGGCGGTGAGGGTGAGGTAGTGCGGGCAGGTCTCCACGGTGATCCGTACGCCGTCCCGCTTGGCCTCGGCGATCAGGGGGAGTGCGTCACTGGAGGAGAGATGGAGGACGTGGACACGGGCGTCGAGCCGCCTGGCCTGTGCGATGAGGGCCGCGATGGCAGTGTCCTCGGCGTCACGGGGGCGGGAGGCGAGGAAGTCGGCGTACTTGGGGCCGCCCTGCTGCGGGGCGGCGTCGAGGTGGTGCGGGTCCTCGGCATGGACGATGAGCAGTCCGCCGAAGCCGGCGATCTCAGCCAGGGAGCGGGCGAGTCCGTCCTGGTCGAGGTGCGGGAACTCGTCCACGCCCGACGGCGAGAGAAACGCCTTGAAGCCGAAGACACCGGCGTCGTGCAGCGGCCGCAGGTCCTTGACGTTGTCGGGCAGGGCGCCGCCCCAGAAGCCGACGTCGATGTGGGCCTTGTCCGCGGCGACCTCCCGCTTGGTACGGAGATGGTCGACGGTGGTGGTCGGCGGGAGGGAGTTCAGGGGCATGTCGACGAGGGTGGTGATGCCGCCGGCCGCCGCGGCGCGCGTGGCCGTCCAAAAGCCCTCCCAGTGGGTGCGGCCCGGGTCGTTCACATGCACATGGGTGTCGACGAGGCCGGGCAGCAGGACGTGGTCGCCGAGGTCCTCCAGGCGCGCGCCGGAGGGTACGTCGGCGTCGTGCGGGAGTACGGCCGTGATCCTGCCGTCCGCGACGGCGACCGCGGCCGGGCACGACCCCTCGGGGGTGATGACGCGCGTCGAGCGCAACACCAGTTCAGCCTCGGACACCGGGACCCCTCTCGCCGTACCGCTTTTCACTTCCACGTGACGGTATTTACTTCCACGTAACGGAATTCAACGTTCTGTTGAACGAGTGTTCACTCCCGGTCCCGCGCCCGTCAAGGGCGCACCCCTCCACTCTGCCTCCCCCGCGCCCGCTCTGGATGTTTTCACAAGCCGGAATTAGAATTCCACCGAGCAGAACGTAGTGACGCACAAGCGAGCAGTCAACGAACTGCCCGGTAGGCTGCGTCTTCGCCTGCCACCCCGAAAGGACCGCACCGTGCCGACGTCCAGCGCGAGCACCACCGACTCCACCAAGTCGTCATCCGGTGGCGTCCAGTCCCTCGAGCGTGCTTTCGACCTGCTGGAGCGGATGGCGGACGCCGGCGGCGAGGTCGGCCTGAGCGAGCTGTCCGCGAGCAGCGGGCTGCCGCTGCCGACCATCCACCGGCTGATGCGGACGCTGGTCGTCTGCGGTTACGTACGTCAGCAGCCCAACCGCCGGTACGCCCTCGGCCCGCGCCTGATCCGCCTCGGCGAGTCGGCGTCCCGGCTGCTCGGCACGTGGGCGCGGCCGTACCTCGCGCGGCTCGTCGAGGAGACCGGGGAGACGGCGAACATGGCGCTCCTCGACGGCGACGAGATCGTGTACGTCGCGCAGGTGCCGTCCAAGCACTCCATGCGGATGTTCACCGAGGTGGGGCGCCGCGTACTCCCCCATTCCACCGGCGTGGGCAAGGCCCTGCTCGCCGGCTTCCCGGCCGACGAGGTGCGCGCCCTGCTGGCCCGTACGGGCATGCCGGCCGCCACGGAGAAGACGATCACCACACCGGACGGCTTCCTGACCGCCCTGCAGGACGTGCGCCGCCTCGGCTACGCGATCGACGACAACGAACAGGAGATCGGCGTCCGCTGCCTCGCCGTCTCCGTCCCCGACTCCCCCACCGCCGCGGCCATCTCGATCTCCGGCCCTGCGGGCCGCGTCACCGAAACGGCGACGGAGCGGATCGTGCCGGTGCTGCAGCAGGTGGCGGCGGAGCTGTCCCAGGCCTTGGCGAGTTCGGGGACGACCGGCTGAGCACGGGGCGCAGCCCCTGGTGGGGGCACCTCCCGCTCGAGCGAAGCCGAGAGTGGGGGAGGGACGGGTAGGGCGGCGGGGGCGAAGAGGACCGGTCAGCGGCGAGGCGGCTCTCCGAACAGCTCCACCGCCGTACGCACCTCCGCCAGCCCCCTCGCCAACGCACTCACCGACCCGATCGACCCGGCGATCAGCAACAGCGACCGACGCAACCGCGGAACCTCGGGCATCCCCGTGACCGCCATCGCCGCGAGCGCCGCCAACTCGTCCTCGGCGATCCCCCGGTCGGGAAACTCGGCCGGATGCGCGGCGAGTTCACGACGCAGCCGGGACACGGCCGAGCGCAAGGCCGCCACTCTCGAGTCCTCGTCACCGCCGGTCACTGGCCTCTGCCCCAAGCTCCGCAACACAGCCCTCTCCCCCCCTCACACACTCCCTTGTGCGCGAGTCACGGCCGTACGCCCGCGCACGACCGGCCTCCCCGTGGCATCGGTCGGGCGCCGGGGGTGGCGCGGGCCAGTAAACGCCAATCAGCGTGGCGAGCGCCACTACGGGGACTGAAATTCAGTCCCCGGGCATCACAAAGCCGGTCCACGGTCCGTGAGGCTTCACGGGGCGCCCACGCCGGGTCGGGTATGCAAGGGGGATGACGCACCACGAGGCCCGGAACGCGGCCCCCGGCACGGCCCATCACACGAGCGAGGTCGCCGGGCTGCTGCTGGCCGCCGGCGGCGGACGGCGCCTGGGCGGGCGCCCCAAGGCCCTGCTCACCCACCGAGGCCGCCCCCTGGTCGAATACGCGGTCGCGGCGCTGAGGGCGGGCGGCTGCACCCGAGTCCACGTGGTCCTGGGGGCCGAGGCCGCGACCGTACGCGCCAGGGCCGAGCTGCCCGGCTGCGTACTGGTGGACAACCCCGAGTGGGCACAGGGCATGGGCTCGTCGCTGCGGGCGGGTCTGGAGTCGCTGACGGGGACGGGCGTCGACGCCGTCCTGGTCTCGCTCGTCGACCAGCCGGGCATCGGCCCGGAGGCGGTGGCCCGCGTCCTGGCCGCACACCGGCCCGACCCGAGAGGCGCGCTGGTCGCCGCCGCCTACGACGGCCGACGGGGCCACCCCGTCCTCTTCGGCGCCGACCACTGGCCCGATATCGCCGCGACTGCCCACGGCGACCAAGGGGCACGCGCTTACCTGAAGGCACACGAGGAAGCGATCACCCTCGTCGAGTGCGGGGACGTGGCACTGCCGTACGACATCGACACGGAGGCCGACCTGATCCACCTGGAGTGAGTGACTCACGGGCGGTTCGGCCCGGTCGGGCCACGGTACGTGAGCGGCTTGACACTGAGCGTCACTCTCCTCGAACCGAAGAATCTCGACATCAACAAAACATTGAACTTCCACCATGAGGAAACTAGTATCCACTGTTCAGAAGCGCCCCCTCGCTCCGAGGGCGCTCACCGCCTCACCCGGGTCGACTGACGCCCGGTGCCATGCCCGCTGAAGGAAGTGACAGCTCATGTCCGCACCAGCGCCGTCCCCGCTGGCCATCGTCGACGCCGAGCCCCTGCCCCGCCAGGACGAGGTCCTCACCGACGCCGCCCTCGCCTTCGTGGCCGAGCTGCACCGGCGGTTCACGCCCCGGCGTGAGGAGCTGCTGGCCCGCCGCGCGGAGCGCCGTGCCGAGATCGCCCGCACCTCCACGCTCGACTTCCTGCCGGAGACCGCCGCGATCCGCGCCGACGACTCCTGGAAGGTGGCCCCCTCCCCCGCCGCCCTGGACGACCGCCGCGTCGAGATCACCGGTCCCACCGACCGCAAGATGACGATCAACGCGCTCAACTCCGGTGCGAAGGTCTGGCTCGCGGACTTCGAGGACGCCTCCGCGCCCACCTGGGAGAACGTGGTCATCGGCCAGGTGAACATGGCCGACGCCTACACCCGGAACATCGACTTCACCGACGAGCGCACCGGCAAGTCGTACGCGCTGCGCCCGAACGAGGAGCTGGCGACGGTCGTCATGCGCCCGCGCGGCTGGCATCTCGACGAGCGCCACCTCGTCGACGCCGACGGCAAGCCCGTCCCCGGCGCGCTCGTCGACTTCGGCCTGTACTTCTTCCACAACGCCCAGCGGCTGCTCGACCTCGGCAAGGGCCCGTACTTCTACCTCCCGAAGACGGAGTCCCACCTGGAGGCCCGCCTCTGGAACGACGTGTTCGTCTTCGCGCAGGACTACGTCGGCATCCCGCAGGGCACCGTCCGCGCCACCGTCCTCATCGAGACGATCACGGCCGCGTACGAGATGGAGGAGATCCTCTACGAACTCCGCGACCACGCCTCCGGGTTGAACGCCGGCCGCTGGGACTACCTCTTCTCCATCGTGAAGAACTTCCGCGACGGCGGCGCCAAGTTCGTCCTCCCGGACCGCAACGCGGTGACGATGACGGCCCCGTTCATGCGCGCGTACACCGAACTGCTCGTCCGCACCTGCCACAAGCGCGGCGCGCACGCGATCGGCGGCATGGCCGCGTTCATCCCCTCGCGGCGCGACGAGGAGGTCAACAAGGTCGCGTTCGAGAAGGTCAAGGCCGACAAGGACCGTGAGGCGAACGACGGCTTCGACGGTTCCTGGGTCGCCCACCCCGACCTGGTCCCGATCGCCATGGCCTCCTTCGACGCCGTCCTCGGCGACAAGCCCAACCAGAAGGACCGCCTCCGCGAAGACGTCGACGTCAAGGCCGCCGACCTGATCGCCGTCGACTCCCTCGACGCCAAGCCGACGTACGCCGGTCTCGTCAACGCCGTCCAGGTCGGCATCCGCTATATCGAGGCCTGGCTGCGCGGCCTCGGCGCCGTCGCCATCTTCAACCTCATGGAGGACGCCGCCACCGCCGAGATCTCCCGCTCCCAGATCTGGCAGTGGATCAACGCGGGCGTCGAGTTCGAGCACGCCGGAAGCACCGTGAAGGCCACACCCGAGCTGGCCCGCAAGGTCGCCGCCGAGGAACTCGCCGCCATCCGCGCCGAGATCGGCGAGGAGACCTTCGCGGCCGGCCACTGGCAGCAGGCCCACGACCTGCTCCTCCAGGTCTCCCTCGACGAGGACTACGCCGACTTCCTGACCCTGCCGGCGTACGAGCAGCTCAAGGGCTGACCTACTCCGGCGCGGCCTTGTCCGAGTGGCCCAGGGACTTTCCCGGGGCCACTCGGTCGCGTACGGCCTGCTTGACGGCGGTGGGCTCGGGGAAGCCCTGGTCGCGGCGGTCCCAGACCACCTCGTCGCCCACGCGTACGACGAAGACGCCACCCTTGCCGGGCTTGAGGGACAGCTCGGTCAGCTCGGTCTCGAAGGTGGTCAGGAGCTCCTGGGCCAGCCAGGCGGCGCGGGGCAGCCAACGGCACTGGGTGCAGTACTCGATCTCGACGCGCCGTGTGTCCGTCGGTGCGTTCTTTGGTGCGTCCGTCATCCCAGGTGTACCGACCAATCCTGTTCCGCCGCCGGTTTGCCGTGCAGGTCGGGCACCCGCTTGAGCCAGTCCGGGCGGCCTTGCTGTGTCCTCGCCGTGCGGAGGGCCTCCTCGGCGGCGAGTTCCTCCCGGGTGGGGAAGTCGGTGGGCAGCCATGCCTCGGAGGCCCGCACGCGCGCGTGGAGGTAGCCGACGTAGGCATCGCGGACGTCGTCGGGCGAGGCGAAGCCGTCCTCGACGGGCAGCCAGGCGTCCGGGACCTCGGCGACGATCCGCCGCAGCAGCTCCTCCGTCACCTTCGGAGCGAGCTCGGCGTCCGCCGCGCGCACGTCGGGGGCGTACTGCCCGAGGGCGTGGTGGCGGAAGTCGTACGCCTTCGTGGGGTCCGAGGCGTCCCAGCGGTGGTGGAAGACGAGTGCGGCGCCGTGGTCGATCAGCCAGAGGTGCGGGGGTGTCGTGCCGAACGTGGGCCAGATCATGAGGTTCGAACTGTGCACGGTGCGGTCGACGTTGACGGTGAGTGCGTCGAGCCAGACGATGCGGCCGGCTTCGAGCGGGTCGACGCGGAACTCCTTCGCGACCTCCGGCGTGAAGTCCTTGGCGCCCGGCAGATAGTCCATGCCGAGGTTGAGCCCGGCGCTCGCGCTGTGCAGCTCCCGCACCTCCTGGTGGGGCTCGTGCTCGGCGATCACCGGGTCGAAGCGCGCGAGGACCAGCTCGGGGAACCGCAGACCCAGCGCCCGCGCCAGCTCGCCCACGATCACCTCGGCGACCAGCGCCTTGCGTCCCTGCGCCGAGGCCGTGAACTTCACGACGTACGTACCCAGGTCGTCGGCCTCGACGATGCCCGGGACGGAGCCGCCGGACCGCAGGGGCTCGATATAGCGGGTGGCACTGACCTCTCTCAGCATCTTCAAAGGCCCCACAGCTCGATTGCCTTACATTTCACGACAAGCCCCAACGCGGCGCAATCCGGGAAAACCTCCCCGCTCAGCCCTGGGGAGAATCTGGGGAGTTTCGGCTGGCATGCTCGCCTCCCGTTCTCCCCAGCAGTCCGTCAATGGCGGCGCGCCCCTCACTTCCGGCCTCCGGCATGAAGTGAGCATAGTAACGACTCAATGTGTCTGCCGTCGGCGAATCAGCACCGCCCCTCGGATCACCGGGGAGTCGTCTGTTTTGAACCGCCCGACACCCGCCAGGGACTCGTCCGCGACGCCCAATATCGACAGAACAGAGCAGGCGCCTTCCAAGCGCTTGGCCTGGGGTTCGAGTTCCACTGGCACTTGTGAATCAGCCCTTGGCCTGAACAAATACACGTCTGGGCTCTGCTGACACGAAACGCACCCGGGTTGGCGGGGCGTCACTGCTTTCGCGAAAACAGCGCCGCTCTACGCTTCCTGCTGGTCATGCCGCCAGGGGGTGGTGACAGGATCTAAGGATGCTGATCAAGGGATATGACGACGGCCCGTTGATGGCGGGCGAGCCGCTGCTGGCCCGCCCGGGCTTCTGGTCGAACTACCTCCTGCAGATGTGCAGCGACGGGTGGTGTTCCGAGCGGCCGGTTCCAGAGTGGTTCGGTGATGACGGCGCCGACACCGATGCCTTGTCCGAGGTCCTCTTCGATCCCGGGCACTGGCCGGCGTTCCGAGTGCCGGCCGAAGACGGTCCCGGAGTTGTGGTGATTTATCGCAACCTGGTCGGCGACTACGGCATCGACTACCTCCTCACTCATCCAGACAGGAGTTACGCCCAGCAGATCGCCAGCTGGGAAGGGGAGTTCTCAGGGATTGGGCTGAGATGGCACGAGCTGGTCCGCCTGGCTGACAATCCGTCCCCTGCGGCCACAGGTGTTCAGGACACAGCCGCCCGCCTCCTGCTGGCTCTCCCCCTTCTCACCGACTGGGACGACCTGCCAGAGGCAGCCCCGGCAAGGCTCACCGCCGCCCTGACTGCGGCCGGTGGGCCGCAGGACACGGCCTCCACCGCGGCGGAGCACCTGCTTGCCCACCTCACGAGAAGATCCCGACACGATCCCACGTGGGAGTCTCCTCTGAGCGGCAGCTAGAAGTCAGGCCGAGCGTCAGGTCAGCCCCTGGAACGATCTTGGTATGGCTGGTGTGATTACGGCGTCGGAGTCTTCCTGGATCGCGCCGTTCACCAGACTGAGCCCGCGCCGGTTCGGCAAGCTCGTGACTTTGCTGCGGCGTGAGGGTGCGGACGCGGTCTGTAAGGGTCATCCATGGAGCCTCCCGCTGATCAATGTCGGCGCCGCCCGCATCGGTTCCACCAGCCAGGGCAACGGCGGCCTTCAGAACGTAGCCTTCGAGAACCCAGACGGCAGCCGTGCAGCCTTCGTTCTCAACACCGCGACCAGTGCGCAGCGGTTCTCCCTCATTGACAGCGGCAAGTCCCTCGCTTACACCCTGCCCGCAGGCGCCGTCGCCACTTTCGTGTGGAACGGCGCTGGCGGCGGCGATCCCACCGGCAGCATCGACCCGGCCGCGTGGTGCCACGTCGCCAACGCCAACAGCGGCGCCTGCCTGGACGCGGCCGACTGGGGCACCGGCAACGGCACCGCACCGCCAACGGCGCTCGCCTGTCTGCTGGAAGATCTCGTCCTTCGGATCTGGCTGCCCGCACAGAAAGCGCAGGACGCGGTGGGTAATCGGCAGGAGCACCGGCCAGCTCGTCGCCGCGTCGCCAGAGCTGGTTTCCCAGCCCGACGGACCTGCCGGATCTCCTGGTCTGCCACATCCGGGTGCTGGTCCCGAAGAGTAGTCGTGCCAGGGCTGATGCCCACACAGCGAGGGCCCGGCAGATATCTCTGCGCGGGCCCTCGCTGTGTGGGCGACATACAGACGGTTTCCGCAGGCGTGTGTGCTCAGGCAGGCCGCGTGGTGAGGATCGCGGCGGCGCCGGCGGGCAGTCGATAGCTGTACGTCGTGCCGCCCCACGGGACGTCGAACGTGGCAGCTTTGCTACCGGAGTTGTACGCCACCTGCAGCCGGGTGCCGTCGGTCAGGGTCGCGTTCTTGCGCTGGAGGCCAGTGCTTGTGCCCGTGCCCTCTGGGGACTTGCCGTCGGAGGCAAGGACGGAGACGTCGTGGACGGACCACCAGCTGCCGGAGCTGGCCTTGTTGATCACTCGGATGTAGCGGGCGGTGGTGGTGGGCAGCTGGATCCGGGTCACGGTGCTGCCGGGGCCGGTGGCGACGGGCACCGTCCTTGGCGAGTGCGTCGCCGACACCTTCGCCGACCCTGGCCGGCCCGGCCTCGGCGAACTCGCACTGCGCGCCCTGCCCGGTGGTGGCCCGGCCAACACCGCCGTGGCCCTTGCCCGGCTCGGCACCCCCACCCGCTTCCTCGGACGGTTCTCCAACGATGTCTTCGGTGCCCTCTTCCGAGACCGCCTCAGCGCCTCCGGCGTCGACCTGACCAGCAGCGTGAGCGCCCCCGAGCCCAGCACTCTCGCCGTCGCCAACCTCGACGAGACCGGCCAGGCCACCTACACCTTCTACGCCGACAGCGCCGCCGACTGGCAATGGACCGCCGCCGAACTCGCCGCCGACCAGCAGGACGACGCGGTCTGCCTGCACACCGGATCCCTGGCCCTGGTGCGCCAGCCCGGCGCCGGCCACATCGAAGACCACCTCGCCAGTGCCCGCGAGCACGTCACCGTATCCGTCGACCCCAACGTCCGCCCCCAGCTCGTAGCGCCCACGGCCTACCGGGAAGGGCTTCCTCGCTGGTGCGCCCTCGCCGACATCCTCCGCCTCAGCGAGGACGACCTCGCGCGGCTCTTCCCCGGTGCCGGCCTCGAAGAGGCTTGCGACACCTGACACAACGCCGGCGTACGCCTCGTCGTCATCACCCTCGGCGGACGCGGCGCACTCGCCTCCCGGGACGGCCACCGCGTCACCGTCCCGGCCCCGGCCATCGACATCGTCGACACCGTCGGCGCCGGAGACTCCTTCACCGCCGGCCTGCTGCACCGCCTCGCCGCCGTCGGGCACCTCGGCGGACGACTCGACCGACTGAGCCTCGAAGACGTCACCGAAGCGTGCTCGTTCGCCGCCCACGTCGCCGCCCTGACATGCTCCGTCCCCGGCGCGAACCCGCCCAGGGCAGAACACCTGGCAACTGCGTTCCTCTCCGGGGAAGGCCGCTTCACCAAGTCGGCGTCCACTCCCACCCTCGTGACCCAGCCATCACCGAACCGCGCACACGCAAGAGCAGTGCCGTAGCCGCCGCCGTGGTGACCAACATGGAGAGCCGTCGGCTTCCAGGACGATTGCTTGCCCGGCGTGACGGTCGGTGACGAACGCTTGCGCGCGAAGCTCAGCGACTGAAGGCTCCGACCGAGGCCACCGGGCTGACTCGCCAGCAGCTCACGGAGGCCGAGCTGACGGCAACGGCGAAGATCGCCGCCCGCACGGACACCCAGTTCGCCCGCACAATGGCAGCTCATCGCGCCCTTCGGCGAAGACCCGGCCGCGCGCCAGTCGGCGATACGCGCATCGGTGCTCAAGTGGGTGGAAAACGGGTGTCCTGTCGGCGTTTGGGAGACCGCTCCTACAAGACCACCTGTCAGGCACTGCAGAACCGGGGCCTGGTCCTGGTTTCCCGGAAGGGTGGGCAGTGGAGCGTCGCCCTGACAAGCGCCGGCCGGCACTACCTGGCGCACGGCACATACCCAACCAAGCGTGACAGCCGGGGAGGAGTCCCAGCAGCGAACGCTCCGCTTCCACCGGCGGGAACGGACGGGAGATCGGTGTCAGAGGGCGCGGTCGGCTCGTAGAGCCTGGATCTCGGCGGGGCCGTAGCCGAGTTCGGCGAGGATGGGTTCGGTGTGTTCGCCCGCGGCCGGGACGGCGCCCATGCGGGGTGTCACGCCCGCCAGGTCCGCCGGCGGGATCAGGGCCGGGACCTCGACACCGCCAGGGATCGGCACGTCGCGCCAGCGACCGCGGGCGGCGAGCACGGGGTGGGCCAGGAAGTCCTCGACGTCGTTGACCCCGGCGTTGGCGATGCCCGCCCCGTCCAGCACCTTCATCACCTCGGCGCTGTCCGACTGGGCGCACCGCCCGGCCACGATGGCGTTGAGTTCCTCGCGGTGGGCCACGCGGGCCGAGCCGGTGGCAAAACGCGGGTCGTCGATCAGACCAGGCGCTCGGAGGAACCGCTCGCACAGGGCCACCCATTCCCGTTCGTTCTGGATGGAGAACAGGACCTCCTTGCCGTCGGCGCAGGGGTAGGCGCCGTAGGGGGCGATGGTGGCATGCTGGGTGCCGATGCGCGGGGGCTGGCTGCCGCCGAAGCGGGTGTAGTAGGCGGGCTGGCCCATCCACTCCGCCAGCGCCTCGAACAGCGAGACCTCCACCGGCCGGGCGATGCCCGTGGTGGCACGGGCGAACAGGGCGGTCAGGATGCCCGAGTAGGCGTACATGCCGGCGGCGATGTCCGCCACCGAGACGCCGACCCGGGCCGGCTCCTCGGGACTGCCGGTGAGGGAGACCAGGCCGGTCTGGCACTGCACCAGCAGGTCGTACGCCTTGCGGTGGGCCCACGGACCGGTGGAACCGTAACCGGAGATCGAGCAGGGGATCAACGACGGGAAGCGCTCACGCAACGCCTCCGCGCCCAGGCCCATCCTCGCGGCCGCCCCGGGAGCCAGATTCTGCACGAACACGTCCGCCCGGGCCAGGAGTCGCTCCAGGACCTCCCGCCCGGACTCCGCCTTCAGATCGAGGGTCAGGGACTCCTTGGACCGGTTGAGCCAGACGAAATAGCTCGACTCACCATGCACCGTGGTGTCGTAACGGCGGGCGAAGTCACCGCCCCCCGGACGCTCCACCTTGATCACCCTGGCCCCGAGGTCGGCCAGCTGACGGGTGGCGAAGGGAGCGGCCACCGCCTGCTCGACGCTGACAACGGTGATGCCGGAGAGGGGCAGGGGCAGGGCTTCGGGGTGGTCAGGCATGCGATGGCCTCCGGGAGTGGGCGCGACTTGCTGAAGTACCACCATGGGCATTCATGACAGCCCGAGTGACATGGCGACGGCTGATGGTTCCATGGCCGGTGCGGATGGTGGTCCACGCCCGGTGCGGACGGTGGCTCATGCCTGGCGCGGACGGCGTGGCATGAGCGGCATGCCGCCTTGCGACCGACCGTCGAACGCGACCCTCTCAACGATGCCCTGCGGCGCAGCAGCAGGGGATCCCCCTAAGCGACCGTGAGTACGATCTTGCCCTGGATGTGTCCCGGGCAGCGCGTTCGTGCGTGGCCCGGGCATCCGCGAGCGCGAACGCGCTGTCGATCACGACGCGGACCGTGGCTTGGCTCGGCTCATCCGTCGTCATCCCTCCGCGTCTCGAAGGTGCCGACGTGCACCATCGTGGCCGTATCGACCCAGGACCGGAGTTCCTCTGCGATCTCGCGCGCCAAGGTCTCGGCAACCGGCCTCGCGCAGGTTCCGGCCGAACTCGTCCAGCACCCGCACCAGACGGCGCAGCGGGTGGCGCCGCAGCTGCTGTGCCCCGCCTCCAGCAGCAGAGGCAGCCCGCCGCACAGGTCGACGAGGCGGCGGGCCGTCTCCGGGTCCTCGTCCAACCGGGCGTCGCGCGCCCGTTCGCTCAGCAGCCGCAGCGCCTCCTCGCCGGAGAGGGGCGCCAGTCGTACGTCGAGGGCGTCCGTGCGCGGCAGGTCGTACAGCGGTGCGTGGCTCGCCAGGACGGCCACGCCCTCTTCGAGTCGCGCAGCAGGGCCACCGCCTCCGCCCCGGACCGCACATTGTCGATGACCACGACGAGACGGCGGTCACGGGTCAACTCCAGATAGTGTTCGGCTCGTTCGGCTGCCGTCGCCGGAAGCCACCGGCCCCGCAGTCCGAAACCCTGGAGCAGATGGGCGAGAGCGTCCGAGACATCCACGCCGCCGTCCCGCCTGTGCTCCTCCAGATCGACGTAGAGAACGCCCACTTCCCCGTACCGCTCGGCCAGTTGCTCGCGCAGCCGCCGGGCGATGCGGCGCCCCAGCGTGGTCTTGCCGACCCCGGCCAGCCCGCGCAGTGTCGCCACGAAGGGCCGTTCCGCGTCCTCCCAGGCGCTCACCGACCGCAGGAGCAGCAGCTGCTCCCGCTCGCGGCCCACGAAGTTCGCGCCTTCCGGCTGGAGTTGCAGCGGAGTCCTGAGGGACGGCCCCGGTTCCGGCTGGCTCATGTACAACCGCCCGATGTACTTGGCCTGCACGAGGCTCTCGATGCGTGCCCCGCCACCCACGGTGTTGTAGGTGTGCCCGCCACCGTCGTGGTCGTCCCCGCCGTCGTGGTCGTCCGCGTCGTCGCGCCGCGTTCCGTCGTCATCAGCCGCGCCACAACTCTACGCAGGAGATCAGCGGGTTCAACTGGGCGTCAGCCGGAGGGGATTGGGCAAGGACAGATAGCGCGCGTCCGCGCCGTCCGCCGCCGTCCAGCGCAGCAGAAGGTTCGTCTTGCCCGGCAGCATGGGCGAGTCGAGCAGGCCGGCGACCTCGGGTACGTCGGCGTGGCGCGCCAGCTCCCGGCGCACGGCGGGCCAGAGGCCGATCCCCGGGTGGTGTTCGGCCACGGCTGCCGCGATCTCCAGGAGGTTGTTGACGAACAGGCAGTAGACCAGTCGCTCCCAACCCGCCTCGCGGGTCACGTCCGGCAGGAGCTTCACGCCCTCCGCGTCGCGGTACACGGCCTGTACGGGCGTGCCCGCGCCGTCGCAGACGATGACGGTGTTCTGCAGGTGGGCCTCAAGGACGACACCGTGGCCGTGGAAGGCGCCGAGAGCCGGAGGCACCACCGCACGCAGATACGCCTCCCACCAGGCCTCGGGGTCGGCGGTGCGGGCCAGTGGGTTGCCCGGGAAGGCTTCGGGGCCCTCGGTGAGGGCGGCGGCGAGGACGGGTGTCGTACCGGGGGGCAGATGGCCGCCCAGGCCGTCCCGCACCAGTACCGCCAGCTGCTCGAAGGCGAAGTCCGCGGTGCGGTAGCCGCGGTCGCCCAGCCAGGCGCCCGGCAGCTCGGCGAAAGCCTCCGCGACCGCCCGGTCCGTCCGGCGCAGCTTGAGCAGGTCGTGCCGCCACAGCCGGCGTACGTCGTTGGTGATGCGCACGTCCAGGCTGAACTTGAGGAAGAGGTCCGCGTCGGCGTACCGGGCATCCGGGGCTGCCCGGCCGAGGGTCCGCCCCGGCACGTACACCGTCCGGATCGCCGCCGTGGGCCACACCTCCCCGGCCGTACTGCCCAGCCGTACGAGACGACCGTCGGCGAAGGCGCCGGCCAACTCGTCCGTCACCAGGTCGAGTTGCCACGGGTGGGCGGGGAGGAGCCGGTAGCCGGGCGGGGCCGTGCCGAGGGTGTCGAGGGCGGTGGTGTCGCCCTCCTCCACCACCGTGTCCTCGCGGACGCCGAGGAGTGTCAGCGGGAAGTGGGCGTACGCCTCGGGCGCGTACGGCAGCCAGCGCGAGACCGGGCCACCGCCGCGGGCCTTGGGGGCGGGGTGATAGGGGTGCCCGGTGATCAGGGACTGTTCGGACCGCCGGTACGGGTCCTCGGGCGCAGGTGTCTCGGCGCGCGCGGCGAGGAGGGCGGCCACGGCCTCGCGGCTGTCGAGCATCTCGGCGGGCAGTTCGGAGTTGGACAGACCCGTGAAGGCGCGGAGTTCCTCGGCAGCGAGTTTGACGAGCTCGGTGTGGGTGAGCCGGTGCCAGGTGTCGGCCGTACGGACCTCGGGGTCGGTGGGGCGGCGGGTGCCGCGTACACGCAGCAGGCGACCACTGGCCTTGAGCCGGTGCACTCCGGACGCGCCCTCGACGGGCTCCGCCACCTCCCGCAGCAGACAGTTGAGCAGCGGCGCGGCGGCGTGGGCATCGGCGGCGCGGGACGGGTCGGCGTCGCCGGGGGGCGGGTTGGCGTCGCCGGGGGGCGGGTTGGCGTCGCCGGGGGGCGGGTTGGCGTCCACTGGGTCCATTCGTTCCATACGGTGCACTCGTGATCAGTATGTCTGCCCGTCACGCTTCGTCGCGAAGCGGTCGTGCGCGCCTCGGCGCGAAGCGGCCATGTGGCGTGCCGCCGCGATCCCGACATGCGTCGCGGAGGAGGCGAGCGGGCAGTGGTGGTACGCCGATGCCGATGCCGGCCCCTACCGCGCCCGACGCGGCCCCGCACCGACCGACAACCGACGGTCACCGGCCACCGAACCGGACCGGACCGACACAGTCCGAGCCCCGCCCACCCCGCCCCGCCCCCGCCCCGTCCGACGCAGTCCCGCACCCTAGGAGCCCGTCCGTGGACCGTCACCCGATGTCCGACGCCGAGGCGGCGCTCGGCGCCGAGTTGGGCGCCGTACGCCCCGATCTGACGCTGCCGTACACGAGCGCGCTGCCCGGCGCCCGGGCGGCCGTACTGTCCCGGCTGTGGCGTGGCCTCGTCCATGAGCCGCTGCCCTGGGTGGTGCGCCGGGACGCGGCCGGAGGCGACGGGATCACGCTCCACCTCGCCGACGGCCGCCGGCTGCACGGCCCGGCCGTGGACCCGTACGGCACCGCCGCGCTCGTCGAGGAGGTGTGGTTCGACGAGCGGCCGTACGACCGTCCGGCACGACTCATGACCGAGCTGGCCGTACCCCACAGTGCCGCCTTCGCCGCCGAACTCGACAACAGTGTCGCCTCGTTGGCACTGTCCCGAGCCGATCAGCCGGAGTCCGTGGCCGCGTTGCGGGGTGTGCCCGCGAGGGCGAGCTGGGAATGGGAGCAGCTGATCGTCGACGGGCATCCCTTCCACCCCAACTGCCGCTCCCGACCCGGCTTTTCGGCGGCCGACCAACTGGCCTACGGGCCGGAGCACCGGCAGGTGGTACGGCTGGGCCTGGCGCCGGTGGAGGACGCGCTGGTCGTCGGGGAGTGGCCGGAGCGGTTCCGGGACGACGGGCGGGTGCTGGTGCCGGTGCATCCCTGGCAGGCGGCCCATGTGCTCAAGTGCGCCCCGGGGGAGGTCATCGATGCCCGTCCGCTGATGTCCCTGCGCACCCTGGCCCTCGCGGACGGCGGGCCGCACGTCAAGACCGCGTTGAGCGCCCGGCTGACGTCCTCCGTGCGGGACATCTCGGTCTACTCGATCGAGACGTCGGCGATCGTCTCGGACTTCATGGCGGAGGTCGCCTCCCGCACGGACGGGCTGCTGCACGTGACCCGTACGCTCGGCGCGGTCACCGCCGGTTCGCCGGACCTGGCGGCGGTGCTGCGGGAGTCGCCGGAGACGTACGCGGACACGGCGACCGGCGAGCGGGTCGTGCCGGTGGCGGCGCTCGCGGAGACCGAGCTGCCCCGGTCGCCCTCGTGGCTGGCGGACTTCAGCCGGCTCGGGCTCACGGTCTGCCTCCGGCTGCTCGACCTGGGCGTGGCCCTGGAGGCGCACGGTCAGAACCTCCTGGTGGTCCTGTCCCCGTCGGGTGCCCCTCGCCGCCTCGTCTACCGCGACCTCGCGGACATCCGGGTCAGCCCGGCGCGCCTCGCCCGGCACGGCGTCCCCGCCCCGGCGATGAGCGGCCGGATCATCACGGACGACGAGACCACGCTGCGCCGCAAGCTGTTCGGCGCCCTGATCACGGGCACGCTCGGGGCCACGGCCGGTTCGACGCCCGTACTGCGCGAGGCGCTCTCCACCGCCGTACGGGATCTGCCGCGTACCCCCGATCTGGGCACCCTACTGGAGGGGCCCGTACCGACGAAGGCGTTGACGCTGATGCGACTTTCGCCGGAGCGCCCCGGCGACATCTGGGCGGAGCTACCGAGTCCGCTGCGGTGAGCGGCGACGTCGATGGGGCGGGGCCGCTGTCTGCCGGGCCACCGGGCCGGGGGCCGCTGTCCGCCAGGACCGAGGCCGTTGTCCACCTGGTGAACAGCCGGTCTCGTTTTGAAGCGTGGCCCCTTGGATCAATAGGATCCGCCGATGATCACAAGACAACGGCTGGCAGCAGGGGTGTTCGCCCTGCTCGCCGCCCTGACGGCCGGGATCGCGGTCCCGTCCACGGCCGTCGCCGACGAGACCACGGCCACCGCGCCCAAGGTCAACCTCCTGCTGGACGTCAGCGGTTCGATGCGGGCGAAGGACATCGACGGCCAGTCCCGCATGGCCGCGGCGAAGCAGGCGTTCAACGAGGTGCTGGACGCCACGCCGGAGGAGGTCCAGCTCGGCATCCGCACCCTGGGCGCCGACTACCCGGGCGACGACCGGAAGACGGGCTGCAAGGACACCGCGCAGCTCTATCCGGTGGGACCGCTGGACCGCACCGAGGCGAAGACCGCGGTGGCGACGCTCACGCCGACCGGCTGGACCCCGATCGGTCCCGCGCTGCTGAAGGCGGCCGACGACCTGGAGGGCGGCGAGGGCACCAAGCGGATCGTGCTCATCAGCGACGGCGAGGACACCTGCGCCCCGCTCGACCCGTGCGAGGTGGCCCGTGAGATCGCGGCGAAGGGCATCGGCCTGACCATCGACACGCTCGGCCTGGTCCCGAACGCCAAGATGCGGCTGCAGCTGAGCTGTATCGCCGAGGCGACCGGCGGCACGTACACCTCGATCGAGCACCGCGACGAACTCACCGACCGGGTCAACCAGTTGGTCGACCGCGCCGCCGACCCCGTGGTCGTGCCGAAGGCCGTCGAGGGCGCCGAGGCGTGCGCGGAGGCGCCCACGCTGACGTCGGGTCTGTACACCGACCGCGAGGAGTTCGGCCAGCAGCGCTGGTACCGCGTCGATGTGAGGCCGGGTCAGGAACTGCGTGCCTCGGTGAGCGTCGCGGCGGACCGCGATGTCAACCCGGACTACGGCGTGCTGCTGCGCGCGGTGACGACCAAGAACCGCGAGATCGTACGCGGCGAGGCCGCCGGCAACGGCCGTACCGACGTCATCTCGACCGGTCTGCGCCATCCGGAGGCGGAGGCCGAGGACGAGGACGACTCAGCGGGCGAGGACGTCGCCGAGACCGTGTGTCTCCAGGTGACGCACTCCTACTCGCCGGCGAGCGGCGTGAAGACGACGCCCGGTCTGCCACTGGAGATCACCGTCGATGTCGTGGACGGTCCCGACCAGGCGAGTGACGTGGCCTCCTTCGGCCTCGGCCGCGGCTGGTGGCTGCTCGGTGTGCTGGTGCTCGTCGGATTCCTGGCGGGTGTGCTGTGGGGCTGGCTGTCGCGCTGGCGGGTCGCGGTCTGGAGGACCAACTGATGCGGATCACACGTGTGTTGGGCGCGGCCTTGCTCATGCTGGGCCTGGCCGTGTCGCCGGCCGTGGCCGACGCGACCCCCTCGGCGAGCGCCGCTGAGGACGGTGACGCGCCCACGGAGGCGGGCACCTCCTTCCGTACGGCCACGGAGTTCGAGCAGGGGCAGACGGCGACGGCCGGCGCCTCGACCGGCGACTACCTGTACTGGTCGTTCCCGGCCGACGCCGGGCAGCGGCCCACCGTACGGGCGAGCGTCAAGCTGCCTGAGGGTGCCCAGTCCTCCTCCACCTGGCAGGTCGACGTGTACGACGGACTGCGGCGCCGTCAGGCCTGTCAGTACGGCGCGCAGACCCGGACCGCCGGGGCGGAGGCCACCTCGGTCGAGCTGTCCTGCACCCTGCGCACGGTGCGCGCCTGGTCGGAGCAGTGGGCCGACGACCCGCTGCCGGGCACGTACTACGTCCGCCTGACCACGACCCGGCTGGCCACGGCCGATCTGGGTCTGCCCGTCAGCACCGAGGTCAAGGTCGACTCCAAGGACATCGGCGGCTCCGCGGCCGTCGACGGCTCGTTGGCGCAGCCGTTGGTCCCGGGCATCGCCGTCACCTCCCAGCAGGACGACGAGGAGTCCTCGACCGAGGCCGTCCTCTCCTCCCTCGAACCCGACGACGGCTGGGCCTCCGGCTGGTGGAGCGACCGCTGGGTATGGACGGCGCTGGGAGCGGTGCTGGCCGCGCTGGCGGGCATCGGGGGGTACTCCCTGACCCGCGGCTCGGGCCGCCCGGCGAGGGTGCCACCACCTGGCGCCTGACTTCTCGTCAACGGCCCGCCGAGCCAGCCGGCTCGGCGGGCCTTGCGCTGGGCCCCGCCGCTCCGACTTTCATCCGCAGGCCGGTGGGGGCCGGTCGCGCAGTTCCCCGCCCCCCCTGAAAGACCAGGCCCGGCGGGCCTGAAGGGCCTGGCCCTGCGGGGCCGAAAAGCACGGGGCGCAGCCCCTGCTTTTCAGGGGCGCGGGGAACTGCGCGACCAGCCACAACCCACCCGCGGCCCGAGAACCGGCCGCACACCCCACCCCCCTCCCCGCCCTCACCCCTCCCGCAACTCCTTGGCCAGCGCCCCCTCCCCCACCACCTCGACCCGCCCCACCCGAACGGCCTCCGCCAAGCTCAGCTCCCCCCGCCCCAGCGCACCGCAGGTCTCCGTGTCGAACGAAAGCCGCGCGTCCGGCTCCTCGGGGGCAGGCCCGTCCCCGTACAGCGGACCCTCCTCGGAACCGACCCGGAGATGGAACTCCCCTTCCTCCAGCCGGACTTCGACGAGCCCCGAACTCACCCCGTGCAGCCCCCGCAACAACGGCAACGCGAACCAGTGCGCCCGTACCGCGTCCGTGGCCCGACGCTCCCCGAGCGCCGCCTCCCCCCACGCCCCCAACGCCTGCAGCACGGGCAGCAACTCCCGCCCCCGCAGCGTGAGTTCGTACACGTACGCCGCCCCCGGCGGCGGCAGCCGGCGCCGCGTCGACAACCCGTCCCGCTCCATGTCCTTCAGCCGCGACGCGAGGACGTCCGTGCTGACGCCCGGCAGATCCGCGTGCAGGTCCGTGTAGCGGCGCGGCCCAGCCAGCAGTTCGCGCACGATCAGCAGGGTCCAGCGGTCACCGACGAGGTCGAGCGCCCGGGCGGCGGAACAGTACTGGTCGTAGCTTCGGCGAGGTGACATGGAACGCAGTCTAGACATGTCGTTGGACTTTCCAAGCGCCTACTTGGTAAAACCAAGCAACACAACAACCGGAGGGCGAGAGCGCATGGAGTTCCGGCAGTCGAGCAAGCTCAGCGAGGTCTGTTACGAGATCCGCGGCCCCGTGATCGAGCACGCCAACGCACTGGAGGAGGCGGGCCACAGCGTGCTGCGCCTCAACACCGGCAATCCCGCCCTCTTCGGCTTCGAGGCGCCGGAGGAGATCATCCAGGACATGATCCGGATGCTCCCGCAGGCCCACGGCTACACGGACTCGCGCGGCGTTCTCTCGGCCCGCCGCGCGGTCGCCCAGCGCTACCAGGACCGGGGCCTCGACGTCGACGTGGACGACGTCTTCCTCGGCAACGGCGTCTCCGAGCTGGTCTCCATGGCCGTACAGGCGCTGATCGAGGACGGCGACGAGATCCTGATCCCCGCCCCCGACTTCCCCCTCTGGACGGCGGTGACCACCCTCGCCGGCGGCAAGGCGGTCCACTACCTCTGCGACGAACAGGCCGACTGGTACCCGGACCTCGACGACATGGCGTCGAAGATCACCGACCGCACCAAGGCCGTCGTCATCATCAAC
The DNA here is from genome assembly GCF_053592095.1 of Streptomyces sp. NPDC002787. NCBI lineage: Bacteria > Bacillati > Actinomycetota > Actinomycetes > Kitasatosporales > Streptomycetaceae > Streptomyces > Streptomyces sp. NPDC002787. The sequence goes on from NZ_JBSFVC010000015.1 coordinate 80,952, forward strand.
CCGAACAACCCCACCGGCGCGGTCTACCCGAAGGAGATCATCGAGGGCATCCTCGACCTCGCCCGCCGCCACGGCCTGATGGTCTTCGCCGACGAGATCTACGACCAGATCCTGTACGACGACGCCGTCCACCACTCGGCCGCCGCGCTCGCCCCCGACCTGGTCGTCCTCACCTTCTGCGGGCTGTCCAAGACGTACCGCGTGGCGGGCTTCCGCTCCGGCTGGCTGGTCGTCACCGGCCCCAAGCAGCACGCCCGCAACTACCTGGAGGGCCTGACGATGCTGGCCTCCATGCGGCTGTGCGCCAACGCGCCCGCCCAGTACGCCATCCAGGCCGCGCTCGGCGGCCGCCAGTCCATCACCGACCTCACCACCCCGGGCGGCCGCCTCCACGAACAGCGCAACGTGGTCTGGGAGAAGCTCAACGAGATCCCCGGCGTCTCCTGCGTGAAGCCCAAGGGCGCCCTGTACGCCTTCCCCCGGCTCGACCCCAAGGTCCACAAGATCCACGACGACGAGAAGTTCGTCCTGGACCTCCTCCTGAGGGAGAAGATCCAGGTAGTCCAGGGCACCGGCTTCAACTGGCCCACCCCCGACCACTTCCGCATCCTCACCCTCCCCCACGCCGACGACCTGGACGCGGCGATCAGCCGGATCGGCCGGTTCCTGAGCGGGTACCGGCAGTAGCCGGCGGCGGTCGGCATCGAGGCGCAGAGGTGGTGGGTATTCCTCCTCCATGACTGACCGCCCGCTGCTCCTCCTCGACGTCGACGGTCCCCTCAACCCGTTCGGTGCCCGGTTATGGCGTCCACGTGGGTACGTGACCTGCCGGGTGCACCCCTCGAACTGGTCGGCCCGGCAGAAACCGGGGTCCCGGCGGCTGCGCCGGGGCCTGCGGATCCGGCTCAATCCGGCGCATGGCGAGCGACTGCTCGCGCTGCCCTACGAGTTGGCGTGGGCCACGACCTGGATGCACGAAGCGAACGAGATGATCGGGCCGGTGATCGGGCTGCCGCGCGATCTGCCGGTCATCGAGTTCGGCAACCTCTTCGCCAAGGACGCGGACGGGCTGTACTGGAAGACCCGGCGGGTCCTGGAGTGGGCGGCGGGACGGCCGTTCGTCTGGGTCGACGACATGATCACCGATCTGGACGTACGGCATGTGGCCGAGCACCACGACACGGCGGCACTGCTCATGCGCATCGATCCGCGCCGGGGCCTGCGGGAGGAGGAGTTCAGGGAGTTGGAGCGATGGGCTCGTACCCTTTGAGTCATGGGTGATCTTCTTCTCGTGCGGCACGGTGAGACCGAGTGGTCGGCGTCCGGGCAGCACACCAGCTGGACCGACATCTCGCTGACGGACAACGGCCGTGAGCAGGCACGTGGTCTCGCCCCGCTGCTCGGTTCGCACCGCATCGGCGCCGTGTTCGTCAGCCCGATGAAGCGGGCCCGGGAGACGGCCGAACTGGCCGGACTCGGCGGGGCGCGCGTCGACGCGGACCTCGTCGAGTGGGACTACGGCGCGTACGAGGGGGTCACGACCGTCGAGATCCATCGCACCCGGCCGGACTGGTTCCTGTTCACCGACGGCGTCGCGCCCGGGTCACCGGAGCACCCCGGGGAGAGCCCGGAGGAGGTCGGGGCGCGCGCCGACCGCGTGCTGGCGAGGGTGCACGCGGCGCTGGGGAACACGGACGGGTGCGTGGTGCTGGTGGCCCACGGGCATTTCCTGCGGGTCCTGACCGCCCGCTACCTGGGACTGCCCGCGTCGGGCGGGGCGCTGTTCCAGCTGGCCACGGGCACGGTCTGCCGACTCGGTACGGAGCACGGGCGTCCGGTGGTCGCGGGGTGGAATGTCAGACCCTCCTCGTAGTCTGCGTGTGGATTGCCCCACGGCCGGCTCGGGTGAGGGAGGGTGCCGTGACACGACCGCCGACCGCCGCCCAGCGGCGGATCATCGACGCCGCCGAGCCCGTGACCGGGCGGCTGACGGGTACGGAGGCACAGCTCGCGGCGCTGGTGAAGCGGGGGCTGGCCTTCCGGCATCCGCGCCCGCCGCACGATCACTTCCTGACACCGGCCGGGCATCGCGTACGGGAGACGGCCGAGGTCGCCGAGAAGGTCCCGGAAGCGGCCGTCCCGGCCTCCGTCCCCGCCGGGACAGGGGTCTTCGCCGCGCGGGTCGGCGGTGAGGAGGCCGCCGAGACCGGGCCGGGGCGCGTACGTGAGGTGCACAGTGCCTGGCAGGGGCTCCTGGAGCTGCGCCGGATGACCAATCCGGGCGGTGACATGGACCGTCCGTGCGGTTGGGAAAGGAGCCACCTGGTGCAGGCCGCCGCACTGGCCCTGGAGGCCGCGGGACACCGCCCGGCGGGGGCGACCACCGATACGGGCACGGCTGCGGCTACGGCTACGGCGCGGGGAGGCGGCGGCTACCGCGTCAGGGCCACTCCCCAGCCGGAGGCCGTCGCCGTGCGCGAGCCGGACGCCGAGGCGCTGCGGGCCTGTGCCGCGACGTTGGAGAGGGCCGGCTGGCAGGTCGGCGAGCACACGGATCCGCGTACGCGGCAGCGGTATCTGCTGGCCTCGCCGAGACGGGCCTAGAGACCGAGCAGAGCTCCTGAGCAAGCGCTCAGTAAGCTGTGTGCGTTCCGTTCGCCTCAGGTAGGGGGAAGTCATGGCCGAGCCGTTTTCCGTTCCGGTGACCGTGCGGGGGTACGAGACCGATGTGCAGGGTCACCTGAACCAGAGTGTGTACCTCCAGTACGGCGAGCATGCGCGATGGTCGCTGCTGCAGGCGGCCGGGATACGTCAGGCCGACCTGATGGCCAAGGGGGTCGGGCCCGTGGCGCTGGAGACGACGATCAGTTATCGGCGGGAGCTGCTCGCGGGCGACGAGGTCGAGGTGACGTGCCTGTTCGTGTGGGGTGAGGGCAAGACGTTCCGGATCGAGCAGACCATACGCAGGACGGACGGCACCGTGGCGGCCGAGATCACCGGCGTCGGCGGGCTGATGGACCTGAAGCTCCGCAAGCTGGTGGCCGACCCTCGGGAGTACTTCCGGGCACTGGCGGCGGACCCGACGCTCTTCGGACTCTGAGGTCGACGGGCCCCGTCGACCAGGGCCCGTCGGCCGGCCGCGGGCGTGGGTCCACGGTCCGGCCGACGGGGCCGCGTCACGGCGTCAGGCCGCGCCGGACGGCCGTACCGCTCAGCCCAGCGGGTTGAGCAGCGCCGGGTCGTTCTCGAAGGCGAAGAGCAGCAGGTCCGTCATCGTGAACCGGCCCTTGCGGTGGGACGGGAGGCTCGGGCGCCAGCCCGGGTGCTTCACGATCGACCTCCGGCTGCCCTCCATCGCCCGGTGGAAGACCTCGGCGACGAGGGTGCCGCCGACCCCGGTGAGGCTGCCGGGGTGCGCTTCGTTCACCTCGGCCTCGCGCAGGACGTAGAACCACAGCGGGGTGTGCTCCACGAGCTGGGCGCGCTCGGTGTCGGAGAGACCGTCGAGGACGGCACCGCCGTTGCCCCGCAGGATCTGGTCCTCCGTCAGCGGCTTGAAGCCCATCTGGGCGGCCAGCTGAGGCCCGGTGGCCAGCTCGACCATCGCGGCCCGCGTGAGGTTGCGGAAGGCGAGGTTGCGCTGGATCGGCGGCGGGGCCGGGAGGCCACGACCGTCGAAGGTGCCGGTGGGCAGTGTGGCCAGCGGGTCGACCAGCAGGGTGTCGAGACGCTTGGTCACATTGAACTCGCCCTCGGGCACGACCAGGTCGTCCCGGCCGATCTCACCGAAGTCGAACAGCCGGCGGAAGTCGACGATCCAGTTGCTGGGCAGCCGCAGGAACTCGCCGGAGTTCGGGTCGTCGAGGTCGCTGAGGTCGTCCGGGCCGGGCGTGAGGTTGCCCGCCGTACCGCTGAACCGGAACAGCAGGCCCAGCGAGGCGATCGGGCCGGGACCGCCCGCGCGGAACACGCTGTTCCACTGGTAGGCACCGCGCACCATGCTGTGCCCGAGGCGGTAGGCGGCCACCGAGAACTCGATGGGCATCGTCGGGAAGTCGCCGGGGCGGGTGTACCCGGGCCGCTCGAAGTGCTTGCGCCCTCGGGTGAAGACCCGCTCGACGATGTCCGGGTCGACGATGCGCGGCAGGAAGTCGGTGCGCAGCATCCACTGGTAGTGCTTGACGACGATGTCCCGGGCCGCGTGGAACAGCCGGTGCTCGGGCACGCCACGGTCGGCGAGGTGGTCGACCACGCGGTTGTGGAAGCGGATGAACGCCAGGTGGAGCTGGCCGACGGCCAGGTTCTCGTCGTTGCGCGCGTCCGGGATGAGCGGGGCGCGCTTGTCCGCCTTGGTGCCGCCGGCCGCCTCGCCGGCCCTCGGCAGGTCGAAGCCCTCGTGGTCGATGTTGGACGGCGACTCGGGCGGGAAGCCCACGCCGAGCGTCGTGCCCGTCTTGAGGCGCCCGCCGGACTCGTAGAAGCGGGCGCTGCTCGCGTGGCGCGGGCCCATGCCGTAGAGCGAGTCCAGGTCGAGGGCGGGGCTGCGCCCCTGCGCCAGGTCCTCGACGGGGACCGGTTCCCCCAGTCCCACCTGGGTGCGGTCCAGTGTCAGGTCGTGGTCGACGAACTGCCCGAGGTACGTGAACCCGGCCGGGACCGGCGTCCCGGGCTCCCCCGAGTCGGGGTCGCCGCCGCCGGTGCCCGTGGTCATGGCCTCGGCCAGCTTGCCGCGCAGTGTCTCGTCGAGCTGGACTCCCTTCTCGCCGAACCGGGAGAAGCGGAAGGCCATCTGCTGCTCCGTCGCGCTCGGTACGCGCGAGATCGTCTCCCCTTTCTCGAACTCCAGGATCCGGCCCTCGTCGACGACGTAGTAGGTCTCGCGATGGTGTCGATGCACCATGTGTGTCCCCGTTCTTCCCCCAGCGCCCCACGAACGGTCACAACCGGACTTACCGGTTCTCCCCGTATGCACCGGCCCCCACCGGACGCGAAGCGATCATTCGGATAAATCCTTGTTTACCGACAACGTGTCGCGCACGGCGGGCGGTTCCTGGGCGGGGAAATCTACTCATATTGACGTAGACCCGCGCCGACGCCCGGCGTCGCACGAGCCCCCGGCGGCCGGTCGAGCGGAAGGAGCCGTTCATGCCGGGTTCTCCCCCGTGTGGCCCTGTGTCCGCGCACAAGTGTGGTCTCGGCGGGTATTCCTCCCACGGCACACCCCCCACCGCACCCGGAGATCCCATGCCGCTCGCCCGCCGTGCCCTCCTCACCGCCCTCGCCGCCGGTTCCGCCGTCGCCTGCACCTCGGCCCGCGCGACGCCCTCGGACGACGCGCCCCGCGCCGACAAGGCACTGCTGACGGCCGCGGCGGCCGCCCGTCGGCTGCTGCCCCGCCACTGGCAGCAGATCACGTTCGCGGAAGGGCAGGAGCGGGACACCTTCCGGGTCTCGGGGAGCACCGGCCGCCTCACCGTCGCCGGTGACACCCCTGCCACCCAACTCACCGGCCTCAACTGGTACTTGAAGCACATCGCCTACGCCGACATCAACTGGGCCGGCGAGCAGACCGACCTCCTGCCGCGCGAGCTGCCGGGCCTCGACAGCGCGGTCACCCGCCGGGCGAACGTCCCCCACCGCTTCGCCCTCAACGACACCAACGACGGCTACACGGGCGCGTACCTCGACTGGGCGTACTGGGAGCGCGAGCTGGACGTACTGGCGCTGCACGGCTACAACGAGGTTCTCGTCTACGCGGGCGCGGACGCGCTGTACCACCGGGTGTTCCAGGAGTTCGGGTACACGGAGGAGGAGCTGCGGCAGTGGGTCCCGGGCCCGGCCCACCAGCCGTGGTGGCTGCTGCAGAACCTGTCCGCCTTCCCCTCCCCCGTCTCCCGGCAGCTCCTGGAGGCCCGGGCCGCCCTCGGCCGGCGGATCGCGGACCGGGTGCGTGAGCTGGGCATGACGCCGGTGTTCCCCGGCTACTTCGGGACGGTCCCGGCCGGTTTCGCGGAGCGTGTCCCGGGTGCGCGGACCGTGCCGCAGGGGAACTGGATGGGCTTCGCGCGCCCCGACTGGCTGGACCCGCGCACCGCCGAGTTCGCCCGGGTGGCGGCGGCCTTCTACCGGGTGCAGGACGAGATGTTCGGTGCCTCGACGCTGTACAAGATGGACCTGCTGCACGAGGGCGGCGACCCGGGTGACGTGCCCGTCGCCGACGCGGCGAAGGGCGTCGAGCGGGCGCTGCGACGGGCTCACCAGGCGGCCACCTGGGTGATTCTGGGCTGGCAGCACAATCCGCCGCGGGCGATCGTCGACGCCGTCGACAAGCAGCACATGCTCGTCGTCGACGGCCTCTCCGATCGCTTCACCACGGTCACCGACCGCGAGGCCGACTGGGGCGACACGCCGTACGCCTTCGGCTCGATCTGGAACTTCGGCGGCCACACCGTGCTCGGCGCGAACACCCCCGACTGGGCCGAGCTGTACGAGAAGTGGCGCACCAAGGACGGCAGCAAGCTGCACGGGATCGCCCTGATGCCGGAGGCGGCGGACAACAACCCGGCCGCCTTCACCCTGTTCTCCGAACTCGCCTGGAGGGAAGGCGAGTTGGACCTCCAGAAGTGGTTCGCCGAGTGGGCGCACGCCCGGTACGGTGCCCGTGATCCGCACGCCGAGGCCGCCTGGGACATCCTGCGCCGCACCGTGTACGGCACCACCCGCGCCGACCAGTGGAGCGAGGGCGCCGACGGCCTCTTCGGCGCCCGCCCCGCGCTGAACGTCGTCCGGGCCGGCCGCTGGTCGCCGAAGCAGCTCCGCTACAGTGCGGCCGACTTCGAGCCCGCGCTCGGTGAAATGCTCAAGGTGCGGGCCGAGTTGCGGGTCTCGTCGGCGTACCGGCGCGATCTCCTCGATGTGGCCCGCCAGGCCCTCTCCAACCGCAGCCGGGTCCTGCTGCCGCAGATCAAGGCCGCGTACGACGCCGGTGACAAGGCCCGCTTCGACCGGCTGAGCGGCGACTGGCTCGCGCTCATGGATCTGCTGGACAAGCTGGTGGCCACCGACTCCCGTCATCTGCTGGGGCGTTGGGTCGCCGATGCCCGTTCCTGGGGTGCGAGTGCCGCCGAGCGGACGGAGCTGGCGTACGACAATCTGTCGCTGCTGACCGTGTGGGGGACGCGGGAAGGAGCGGACGCGGGGCTGCGGGACTACGCCAACCGGGAGTGGGCGGGGCTGGTCGGCGGGCTGTACCGGCTGCGCTGGTCGACGTACTTCGAGGAGCTGAGGGCGGCGCTGGCGGAGGGCCGGGCGCCGAAGAAGATCGACTGGTTCGCCCTGGAGGACCGCTGGACGCGTGATCCGGGGCCGCTCGCGACCGAGCCGACCGGGGACACGTACGCGGTCGCCACCCAGGTCCGGGACCGGCTCACAGCGCTCTCCTGACGGAGAGAGCCCACTGCCACGGCACCCTCACTCCATGCCGCTGGTGTCCAGCGCGGAGAACTCCTCGCTGGGCTGGGAGGTGACCGGGCACCGTTCCGGGGCGCGCACGCTCGTGCGCGCCCGGGGACGGCTGCCGTGGGCCTCGCCGGCACGGCTCTGGTCGAGGGCCGTCCCCCTCGACCAGAGTTCAGCGGGTCACGCTTCGGCGGCGATCCGCGCCAGCCGCTGGGCCTCTTCCCTCGTCGAGCGGGCGATCGCGTCCTCGTCGACGTGCAGCAGACGGCCGTGCTCCACGATCTGCCGGCCGTTCACGAACGACGCCGTCACCGGGGCCGCCGCGCCGAAGACCAGGGCGGTCACCGGGTCGGCGATCGAGGCGTGGGCGAGGGTGTCGAGCTTCCAGAGGACGAGGTCGGCGAGTTTCCCGGGCTCCAGGGAACCGATCTCGCTTGCCCGGCCGAGGACTTGGGCACCTCCGTGCGTGCCCAGCCGGAGTGCCTGACGGGCGTTCAGCGCCGCTTCGCGGTGGGCGCCGAGGCGGTTGATGAGGAGCGCGTTGCGCAGCTCGGTGTGGAGTTCGCCGGACTCGTTGGACGCGGTGCCGTCGACGCCGAGGCCGACCGGGACGCCGGCCGCCAGCATGTCCGGGACCCGCGCGATGCCCGCTGCCAGCCGGGCGTTGGAGGACGGGCAGTGGGCGACCCCCGTCCTCGTACGGGCGAAGGCGTCGATGTCGGAGTCGTTCATGTGGACGCAGTGGGCCATCCACACGTCCTCGCCGAGCCAGCCCGTCGACTCGAAGTAGTCGGTCGGGCCCATGCCGAACAGCTCGTGGCAGAACTTCTCCTCCTCGACCGTCTCCGAGCCGTGGGTGTGCAGCCGTACGCCGAGGCGGCGGGCCAACTCGGCGCCCTCGCGGAGCAGTTCGGTGGAGACCGAGAAGGGTGAGCAGGGGGCGACGGCTACCTGGGTCATCGCGCCGAAGGAGGCGTCGTGGTGCTTCTCCACGGTCTCCTCGGTGGCGGCGAGGGCGCCCTCCAGGGTCTCGACGGCGAAGTCCGGGGGCAGACCGCCGTCCTTCTCGCTGCGGTCCATCGAGCCACGGGCGAGCGTGAAGCGGACGCCCATCTCGCGCGCCGCCCGGATGATGGAGCCCGAGAGGTCGCCGGAGCCCTTCGGGAAGACGTAGTGGTGGTCCATCGCGGTCGTCACCCCGCCACGGGCCATCATGCCGAGCGAGCCCTGCGCGGCCGCGTACGTCATGCGCTCGTCGATGCGCGCCCAGGTCGGATAGAGCGCGACCAGCCAGTTGAAGAGGTTGTGGTCGGTGGCGAGGCCCCGGGTGATCCACTGGTAGAAGTGGTGGTGGGTGTTGACCAGTCCGGGGGTCACCAGGTGCCCGGTCGCGTCGATCCTGCGTACGACGTCCGTCAGGCCCTCGGGGGCGCGGCCCTCGCCGACCGACTCGATGACGTCGTCCGCCACCACCACATGACCGGACGTGTACTCGGTGTCACGCGCGTCCACGGTCGCGATCGCCGCGTTCTCGATGACGAGGCGCTGGGTTGCTGACATGGTTCGTCCTTCAGAAGTCTTCTGGGGTCTCTCAGAGGTTGGTGAGGTCCGTCGGAATCCTCGCTTCGCATCCGTCCCGCAGGACGGTGGCCTCGATCAGGCCGTAGGGGCGGTCTGCGGCGAAGTACACCTCGTTGTCGTTCTTGAGGCCGAACGGGGTCAGGTCCACCAGGAAGTGGTGCTTGTTCGGGAGGGAGAAGCGGACCTCGTCGATCTCGCTCCGGTTGTCGATGATCCGCGCACCCATGGCGTAGAGGGTCTGCTGGAGCGAGAGCGAGTACGTCTCCGCGAACGCGGCGAGCATGTGCTTCCTCACCTGCGCGTAGGACGTCTCCCAGTCGGGCGTCTCCCGCTCGTCGTCGGTCCAGTTGAAGCGCCAGCGGCCGGAGACCTCGGTGGCGAGGATACGGTCGTACGCCTCCGGGAGGGTCGTGTACTTGTCCTTGACGTAGCCCCAGAACTCGGAGTTCGTCGAGTTCATGACCGTCAGGTCCTTGAGCCCGGAGACGACCTCCCACGACGAGCCGTCGTAGGTGATCTGGGCCAGCCGGGTCTCCTGGCCCTTGCGGACGAAGGAGTGCGCGCCCTCACCGCCGTGCTCGACGCGCTCCCAGGAGTATTCCTCGACGCGGATGCGGGCCTTGTGGATGGCCGGCTGGGAGGTCACGAAGTGGCGGGCGAGGTGGATGCCGAACTGCTCGGCGGACTCGATGCCGTGCTCCTTGGCGAAGGCGTACACCGTGTTCTTGGTGGTGTCGGTCGGCAGGACGTTCGCGTTCGAGCCCGAGAGGTGGACCTCGTCCATGTCGCCGCTCAGCGACACCGACACGTTCAGGTCCTTGATGTGGTGGGTGGCGCCGTCCCGCGTGATGCGTACGACTCGGTTCTCGGCCTTGCCGTACTGGTTCTGTCCAAGTATGGGCATGGATGCTAACTCCCTCGGTATACGGAGTAGCCGAACGGGTTGAGCAGCAGCGGTACGTGGTAGTGCTCGCCGGGGTTCACGGCGAAGGTGATGGCCACCTCCGGAAAGAACACGGCACCGCTGTCCCGATTCGCGGGGGCGTCCTGCTGCGCATCGGCTTGCTTCTTCGCGGTCCTTGCGAGGTACGGTTCGACGGCGAAGTCGAGCCGTACGTGGGTCGTCCCCTCCGGCGCCGCCGGAAGGTTTTTGCACCGGCCGTCGGCGTCGGTCGTCGAGCCGCCGAGCACCTGCCAGTCCGTGTCGCGCCCCGAGCGGGCGGCGAGGTGGACGGCGACGCCCTCGGCGGGGCGGCCGACGGAGGTGTCCAGGATGTGGGTGGACACCGAGGCGGTCGTGCTGGTGCTCATGATCGGGCTTCCTCTTCGACGAGCCGGGTCAGACGGATGCGGTTGATCTTGCCCAGTTCGGTGCGGACGATCTCGCGTTCCCGCTCCGGCGCGTTGCCGATCCGTTCCCTGACCGCGTCGCGCATCTGCTCGCCGGTGCGTCCGGTGGCGCAGATCAGGAAGACATGGCCGAACTTCTCCTGGTAGGCCAGGTTCAGTTCGAGCATCTCCGCCTTGAGCTCGGCGGAGGCGCCGGCCATCCCTCGCTGCTCACGGGCCGAGGTCGGGTCGCCCGGCTTCGGGCGGCCGATCGGCGGGTGTCCGGCCATGGCCTGAGCCAGATCCTGGTCGGTCAGCTCGGCCATGGCGGCGTCACTGGCGGCGAAGAGGTCCTCGACGGTGGCGTACGGGCGGCCGGCGAGGAGTCTGCGCCCCCATTCCGCCGAGGCGCACGCCTCGTGGAGCGCCGCGGTGGCCGCGTGCTCCTCCAGGGCGTTGAACCGGGCGAGGCCCGGTGTCGAAGAACTCGAAGTCACGGGAGCCTCCGTGGCCGTGGTGCTGGACTGGCTACGGCAAGCTAACGCCCTGCGACGACATCGCGTCAACAGTTTGTTGAAAAATCGCGGTTACGGGGGCGGCGACCACTCCCGCCATGCGCCTCGCAGGGGCTCCGCACTTCGCCCAAACTCCGTTGCGACACCACCCGCATCACCGACATCGTCAAGGCCGTCTCGGCCTCGCGGCTCACGGCTCACGGCTCACGGCTCACGGCTCACGGCTCACGGCTCACGGCTCACGGCTCACGGTCGCCCATCAGCATGAGGCCATCAACCACAGCAAGGGAGCGCGCCGACCAATGGCGAATCTGAAAGTGACCTACGACAGGACGGCGGATGCGGCGTATGTGTACTTCATCGATCCACAGGCCCGCGCGAAGGCGACGCACATGCATCCCTGCGATCCGGTGAAGGTCGGAGGCATGATCAACCTCGACTTCGACGAGCAGGGGCGCCTCATCGGTGTCGAGGTTCTGGCGGCCGGTGCGAAGCTGCCGCCGTACCTGCTCGAGTCGGCTGAGCGTGACGGGCAGTCCGGATAACACGACCTGGCCGGCCTCCACGGCGCGCCCCAAAACGACCGGCAGGGGGGCGCCCGAAACAGCCCTGGGCAAGCCCCCTCCTCTCATTCCTTTCGTCGTGGCCGCGCGCCACTCTCGCGCGCCTTGGCCCGCTGCTCGTCGGCATAGTTGATGTAGTTGTAAACAGTGAAACGGCTGACGCCGAGCGCGCTCGCGACGGTTTCCACACCGTGCCGCACGGAGAAGGCGCCGCGCGCTTCGAGCGTGCGGACGACCTCCTGCTTCGTCTTGCGGTCGAGTTCGGCCAGCGGCTTGCCCTGCTTGCGCTCCAGCGCGGCCAGAATGTGATCCAGCGACTCGGCGAGCTGCGGCAGACGTACGGCGACGACGTCGGCGCCCTCCCAGGAGAGGACGACGTCGTCGGGGCCGGCCTCCCCCGGCGGCAGGAGCACTCCGCCCATGGCGTCGACCAGCGGTTTCACGGCCGCGACAAAGGGGTCCTCCCCCTTCCCGGCGCCGGTCACCCCTCCGCCTCCCCGATCACGTTGACCTGGAGCGAGATGCGGGTGGCACCGGACTCCAGGGTTCGGCGCAGCAGGGTGTCCACGGCGGTGAGCACGGCGTCGGCGCCCCCTTCCGCCGTGTTGCCGAAGGGGCCGACGTCCACCGCGTCCAGCTCCGCCGCCTCGACGACCTCGCGGGCCACGAGCGCGTGCGCCGGGGCCTCGTCGAGGTCGAAGGGCTCGGTCGTGAACTCCACTCTCAATCGCACGCGCACAACCTAACGCGCGGCGCCGATTTCCACCGAGCCCTCTTGACAAGCTGGGACGGGCGGCGCCAGTCTTCCACTAAACAGAAGATAACTTCCGCTACATGGAAGTAAGGCTAAAAGATCCACGGAAGGGAGCGTCTGAGGCCCCATGGGATTCGCGGAGCAGCGCTTCAACGTCAACCTGTCGATCCTCTTCACGGAACTCCCGCTCCTGGAGCGCCCCGCGGCCGCCGCCGCGGCCGGCTTCACCGCGGTCGAGCTGTGGTGGCCCTGGGTCGACTCCCCCACCCCCGAGCAGTCCGCACTCGACGCCCTGCGGCGGGCGCTGGAGGAGGCGGGTGTGCGACTGACCGGGCTGAACTTCTACTCCGGAGTCCTGCCGGGTCCGGACCGGGGCGCGCTGTCGATCCCGGGCGAGGAGTCGGAGAAGTTCCGCGCCAACATCGACGTGGTCGCCGACTTCGCCGCATCGGTCGGCTGCAGGGCCCTCAACGCCCTGTACGGCAACCGCGTCGCCGGCGTGGATCCGGCCGAACAGGACGCACTCGCGCTGCGGAACCTGGTCCTGGCGGCCCGGGCCGCCGACCGGATCGGCGCGATCCTGCTGATCGAGGCCCTGAACAAGGTGGAGTCACCGCTCTGCCCGCTCGTGTCGGCTCCGGCCGCCGTCGGTGTCGTCGACAAGGTCAACGAGGCGTCGGGCCTCGGCAACGCGCGCTTCCTGATGGACCTCTACCACCTGTCCATGAACGGCGAGGACCTGCCGCGGGTGATCGCCGAGTACACCGGCAGGACCGGCCATGTGCAGATCGCCGACAGCCCCGGCCGCGGCGCTCCCGGCACCGGCACCCTCCCCCTGGAGGACCTCCTCGACCAGCTGGGCAAGGCCGGTTACGAGGGCCTGGTCGGCCTGGAGTACAAGCCCGGCGACCGGCCGAGCGCCGAGGCCTTCGAGTGGCTCCCCCGAGAGGCCCGCGCGGCGCACTGAGCGCCCACCCCACCGACGTAGCAGTGCCGTCAGAGAGGCACCCTCACCATGAGCAATCTCCCCAGGATCGCGTGGATAGGCCTCGGCATCATGGGCTCCCCCATGTCCGAGAACCTGATCAAGGCGGGCTACGAGGTCACGGGCCACACCCTGGAACAGGACAAGCTCGACCGGCTGGCCGCCGCCGGCGGGACTCCGGCGGCCTCCCTCGCCGAGGCCGTGCGCGACGCCGACGTGATCATCACGATGGTGCCCGCCTCCCCGCAGGTCGAGGCCATCGCGTACGGGCCCGACGGCATCCTGGAGAACGCCCGGCGGGGCGCCCTGCTGATCGACATGTCGTCCATCACCCCGCAGACCTCGGTCGACCTTGCGAGGGCCGCGCGGGAGAAAGGCATCCGGGTGCTCGACGCCCCGGTGTCCGGCGGTGAGGCGGGCGCGATCGAGGCGGTGCTCTCCATCATGGTCGGCGGCGAGCAGGCCGACTTCGACGAGGCCGAGCCGATCTTCGAGGCGCTCGGCAGAACCATCGTGCTGTGCGGTCCGCACGGCTCGGGGCAGACCGTGAAGGCCGCGAACCAGCTGATCGTCGCCGTGAACATCCAGGCGTGCGCCGAGGCCGTGGTCTTCCTGGAGAGGTCGGGCGTGGACCTCAAGGCGGCGCTCGACGTCCTGAACGGCGGCCTCGCCGGTTCCACCGTGCTGACCCGCAAGAAGGACAACTTCCTGAAGCGGGACTTCAAGCCGGGCTTCCGCATCGACCTGCACCACAAGGACATGGGCATCGTCACCGACGCCGCCCGCACCGTGGGCGCGGCCCTCCCCGTCGGCGCCGTGGTGGCCCAGCTGGTCGCCTCGCTGCGCGCCCAGGGCGACGGCGGCCTCGACCACTCGGCCCTGCTGCGCGGGGTGGAACGCCTCTCCGGCGCTCAGCTCTGAGGCGGACCTCTCCCCGAACTTCCGGTCCGTGGCGGCGCCGACATCTGTCCTGTCGCGCCCAGGTGCCGCCGCGGGCCGGAACCGCCGCTCCGGGTACGCCACTTCAGGTACGCCGCTCCAGGTACGCCGCCTTCCTGAGGGACGTCGGCGCGCGCACCTCGATGTTTGTACGCCTCTCGCCGGTGGGTGGAGGTCCGGCCGACGCCGTGCGCGACCCGCCCGAACAGGCGATCAACTCCTGTGAGGTGAAGGCCAATTCCGGGCTCGCCGGGATGGAGTGAGCCCCCCGAGCCGCGTCCGGTCCCTGGTGACACCCATCAGCCACCGGACGCACCGCCCGCGGCCGTTGCCGACCGACCCGGATGAGGGTGACCGTCGGCACGGCCCGGGCAGGGCACGGACCGCGGCGGCGTGCGCGCCAGTGCGGTGATGAAGGTTCTGGCCCGCGTCGCGACGTGAGGGACGCGGAACCGGCGCCGTCGCGCCCGCCGCGGTCCGGCCCGTCGAGGCACCGCGTATCAGCCGGAGGTCGACCTCGTCGCCGAGCGGCGACAGTCTCGGCGCGGCCCTCGCTGTCTACGCAAGCGTGCGTAGACCGTCTACGGAACCCTCAAATCAACCTCTGAACCCCTGCGCGAGGGCTTCAACTACCCCTGGGTGAGGGCACATTCTCGACACACGAGGCCCGCCGGCACGGGGGCGGCGGGCCTCGAACGGGGGAAGCCCACGGGGGAGAACGAGGGCACGGGGGAACGCGAGACCCGGGAGAAACGGGGGATCTCTCGGCAACGGGGGAACGGGGGAACCGGGGGAGGCCATGAGCGGCAGCGCGACCTGGCAGCAGGCATCCTGCGAGGTCGCGCTGCCGTGGCGTGGGGCACCCGGGTGGATCCGAGCCCGCCCGCGGCCGCACACGGCCCCGGGCGCGGGACGGGGCGGCCCACCCCCGGATGAGCCGACCCCGACATCCTCACTCCGGCCCCGGCCCCGGCCCCGGCGCCGTACGCCTCAGGCCCTCAACGCCCTGATCGACGTGGGCGCGTGCCCCGGCTCCGTCGCGACCTCCTCGAACTCCACCACGTCGCCGATGTCGTTCGTCGTGGACATCGCGATGTTGGTGACGCGCTCCAGGATCGCCTCGACGACGACCGGCACCCGGTACTCCGCCGCGAGCTTCTTCGCCTGCTCGAAAGCCGCGCCCAGCTCCGCCGGGTCGGTCACCCGGATCGCCTTGCAGCCGAGCCCCTCGGCGACCTTGACGTGGTCGACGCCGTAGACGCCCAGCTCGGGCGAGTTGATGTTCTCGAACTCCAGATTGACCTGGAAGTCGATGTCGAAGGCGCGCTGCGCCTGGCGGATGAGGCCCAGGTAGGAGTTGTTGACCAGGACGTGGACGTACGGGATGCGGTGCTGTGCCCCGACCGCCAGCTCTTCGATCATGAACTGGAAATCGTAGTCGCCGGAGAGGGCGACGACGGACGCCTCCGAGTCGGCCTTCGCCACGCCGAGCGCGGCCGGGACCGTCCAGCCCAGCGGGCCCGCCTGGCCGCAGTTGATCCAGTGGCGCGGGTGGTACACGTGCAGCAGCTGGGCGCCGGCGATCTGGGAGAGGCCGATGGTGGAGACGTACCGGGTCTCGGGGCCGAAGGCCTTGTTCATCTCCTCGTAGACGCGCTGCGGCTTGATCGGGATGTCGTCGAAGTGCGTGCGGCGCTGGAGGCGGGCCCTGCGGTCCTGCGCGTCGGCCGCCCATGCCGAGCGGTCCGGCAGCCTGCCTTCCGCCCTCAACTCCCTTGCCACCGCCACGAACAGCTCCAGCGCGGCCTTGGCGTCGGAGGCGATGCCGTAGTCGGGGGCGAAGATCCTGCCGATCTGGGTGGGCTCGATGTCGACGTGGACGAACGTGCGCCCGGCCGTGTAGACGTCCAGTTTCCCGGTGTGCCGGTTGGCCCAGCGGTTGCCGATCCCGAGGACGAAGTCGGACTCCAGGAAGGTCGCGTTGCCGTAGCGGTGGGAGGTCTGCAGGCCGACCATGCCGGCGTTCAGCGCGTGGTCGTCGGGCAGGACGCCCCAGCCCATGAGGGTGGGGACGACCGGAACCCCGGTCAACTCGGCGAACTCCACGAGGAGTGCGCAGGCGTCCGCGTTGATGACCCCGCCGCCCGCGACGATCAGCGGCCGCTCCGCGTCGTTCAGCAGCCCGATCGCCTTCTCGATCTGGGCGCGGGTGGCGGCCGGTTTGTAGACGGGGAGCGGTTCGTACGTGTCGGGGTCGAACTCGATCTCGGTGAGCTGGACGTCGACCGGGAGGTCGATGAGGACGGGTCCGGGTCGGCCGGAGCGCATCAGGTGGAAGGCCTGCTGGAAGACCCCGGGGACCTGGGCGGCCTCCAGGACGGTGACGGCCATCTTCGTGACCGGCCTTGCGATGGAGGCGATGTCGACGGCCTGGAAGTCCTCCTTGTGGATCACGGCCGTAGGGGCCTGGCCGGTGACGCAGAGGATCGGGATGGAGTCACCGATGGCCGAGTACAGCCCGGTGATCATGTCGGTCCCGGCGGGCCCGGAGGTGCCGACGCAGACACCGATGTTGCCGGGGTGGGTGCGGGTGTAGCCCTCGGCCATGTGTGAGGCGCCCTCGACGTGCCGGGCGAGGGTGTGCTGGATGCCGCCGGAGGCCTTGAGGGCCGCGTAGAAGGGGTTGATCGCCGCGCCGGGGACACCGAACGCGTCGCGGACGCCCTCGCGCTTGAGGATCTCGACTGCCGCGCGGGCAGCGGTCATACGAGCCATTGCGTACTCCTGCTTCAGCTGCCGGACTCGCGCTCCCGTCGCGCCCCGCGATGAGCACTTCCGTGATCTCGTCAGTGAGTGATCTTCGTGGATTCCGCATTGCGGAAACTATGTTCTACTATATGGAAAGAATGTAGGGGCCGGGGCGAGGAGCGTCAAGGGCGTGGGCAGCGGGATCCACCTGAGCGTCTCGGGGGTTTCCCTGCCGGGGCGGGCCCGGCTGGAGCACGATGAAGGGGCGTTTCCCAGGGACTCGGTGGTGGGGTGGAACATGAGCGAGAGCATGGCGGTGCGGTGCCCGGACTGCGGGCGGGAGCACCAGTACGCGGCGCCGGCCTATCCCTGCGCCTGCGGAACCCCGGTCGCCCCACCCCTGAACCACCGCGCCGCCCCCACCCCCGTCACCCACCACACGTGGGACGAGGACTGGGTCACCGTCCGCTGCGGCAGCTGCGGACGCGCCGACCAGTGGCCGCACCCGGAGCTGGGCTGCGCCTGCGGGACCGTGCTGCGCGTGCCCGTGGCTGGTGCCTTACGGCCGCTGAGCCCCGGCAACGGCACGGACACACCGGAATCGGCCGCCGTCCCCCGCGCCACCTTCCGGCCGGTCACCATCCGCACGGCCCGTGACGCCGTCACCGCCGTCGCCCTCTATCTGCGCTGGCTGGGCTACCGGGACATCCGGCGCGCCGACCAGCGCCAGCCCTCCGGGATCGGACTGGCGGCGCGGGGCGTCCTGGCCCGGGTGGACCCGTCGGTCCACCCGGCCTCACCGCGCGACGTCGAGTGCCTGTGGCTGACCGCCATGACGGAGTCCACCGACTGTGCCTACTTCTCCCTGGCCGGGTACGCGAACGACGCCCGTGACCGCGCCGACGGCCTGGGCGTCTCCCTGTTCGTCGTGGACCTCACGGGCACCCCGCAGCCGGTGAACGACGCGGCGGCGGAACTCGTCGCGACCGGCGCGCGGGTCTGAGCGCCGCCGAGGAACTCCCCGGCGGCTACTCGGCGGCGTAGCGCTCCCGCAGCTCGATCTTGCGCACCTTCCCCGACACCGTCATCGGGAAGGCGTCCAGGATCCGCAGCGCGCTCGGGATCTTGTAGTGCGCCAACTGCCCGTCGCAGAAGGTCCGTAGCTCCTCCAGGGTGAGCGGCTCGGCGGCCTCGCGCGGGATGACGCAGGCGAGGACCTCCTCGCCGTACCGCTCGTGCGGCACGCCCACCACCTGGACGTCGGCGATCTTCGGGTGGCCGTACAGGAACTCCTCGATCTCGCGCGGGTAGATGTTCTCGCCACCCCGGATGATCATGTCCTTGATGCGACCGACGATCTCGACGTACCCGTCCTCACGCATCGTCGCCAGGTCCCCGGTGTGCATCCACCGCCCGGCGTCGACGGCCTCGGCGGTCTTCTCGGGCTCCTCCCAGTAGCCGAGCATCACGCTGTAGCCACGGGTGCACAACTCCCCCGCCGTGCCGCGTGGTCGGGTCACCCCGGTGGCCGGGTCGACGATCTTCACCTCGATGTGCGGGAGGACACGGCCGACGGTACCGGTGCGGTGCTCCAGGTCGTCGTCGCGCCGGGTCTGCGTGGAGACGGGCGAGGTCTCCGTCATGCCGTAACAGATGGAGACCTCGCTCATGTGCATCTCGGCGACCACGCGCTTCATCACCTCCACCGGGCAGGGCGAGCCCGCCATGATGCCGGTGCGCAGGGAGGAGAGGTCGTAGGAGGAGAAGTCGGGGAGGTTCAACTCCGCGATGAACATCGTCGGTACGCCGTACAGGGAGGTGCAGCGCTCCTGCTGGACCGCGCGCAGGGTGGCCGCCGGCTCGAAGGACGGGGCCGGGATGACGATGCAGGCGCCGTGGGACGTGGCCGCCAGGTTTCCCATGACCATGCCGAAGCAGTGGTAGAACGGCACCGGCACGCAAATCCGGTCCTGCTCGGTGTACGCGATCAACTCCCCTACGAAGTAGCCGTTGTTGAGGATGTTGTGGTGGGAGAGGGTCGCCCCCTTGGGGAAGCCTGTGGTGCCGGAGGTGTACTGGATGTTGATCGGGTCGTCGCAGGACAGTTCCTCGTACGGCACCGGGGTCCCACGGGCGACGAGCGCGTCCCAGCTCGGGTCGCCGATGTAGACGGTCTCCCTCAACCGCGGGCACCGGGAGCGGACTTGCTCGACCATGGCCCGGTAGTCGCTCGTCTTGTGGCTGAGGGAGGCGAAGAGCAGGGAGACACCGGCCTGGTTGAGGACGTACTCGACCTCGTGGGTGCGGTAGGCCGGGTTGATGTTCACCATGATCGCGCCGATGCGGGCGGTGGCATACTGGACGAGCACCCATTCGGGACAGTTGACCGCCCAGATGCCGACCCGGTCTCCCTTGGCGACACCGCTCGCGAGCAGCGCGTACGCCAACCGGTCGACGTCGGCGGCGAATCGGGCGTACGTCCAGCGCCGCCCGGACGGCACGTCGACGAGGACCTCGCGGTCCGGCCAGGCGGCGACCGCCCGGTCGAGGTTGGCGCCGATGGTGTCGCCGAGCAGCGGGGTGTCTGCGGTGCCGTGCGTATAGGAGAAGTCGCTCACCGGAAGTCCTCCTCGCGGTATTCCGCGTCCGAGCCCTCGGCCGTGGCCTCGCGCAGCTCGATACGGCGGATCTTGCCCGACACCGTCTTCGGCAGGTCGGCGAACTCCAGGAGGCGGACGCGCTTGTAGGGCGCGAGGACGGTCCGGGAGTGCTCGAAGAGCACCTTCGCGGTGTCCGGGCCCGGCTCCCAGCCGGCCGCCAGCACGATGTACGCCTTCGGCACCGCGAGCCGCACCTCGTCCGGCGCGGGCACGACGGCCGCCTCGGCGACCGCCTCGTGCTCCAGCAGGGCGCTCTCCAGCTCGAACGGGCTGATCTTGTAGTCGCTGGACTTGAAGACGTCGTCCGCGCGGCCCACGTAGGTGATGTAGCCGTCCGCGTCGCGTGAGCCGATGTCGCCGGTGCGGTAGAAGCCGCCGGCCATGGCCTCCGCCGTACGGTCGGGGTCGCCGTGGTAGCCGGTCATGACGCCGACGGGGTGGTTGGAGAGGTCCAGGGCGATCTCGCCCTCGTCGGCGTCGGGGGTGCCCGTGACGGGGTCGAGGAGGACCACCTTGAAGCCGGGGCCGGGCCGGCCCATCGAGCCGGTCTTCAGTTCCTGGCCGGGGCTGTTGGAGACCTGGACGGCGGTCTCGGTCTGGCCGAAGCCGTCGCGGATGGTGACGCCCCAGGCGCGCCGCACCTGCTCGATGACCTCGGGGTTGAGGGGCTCACCGGCGGCGACGACCTCGCGGGGCGGGGTCCGCAGCTGGGTCAGGTCGGCCTGGATGAGCATGCGCCACACGGTGGGCGGGGCGCAGAAGGTGGTGACGCCCGCGCGCTCCATCTCGGACAGCAGCCGGGCAGCGTCGAAGCGGGCGTAGTTGTGGATGAACACGGTCGCCTCCGCGTTCCACGGGGCGAAGAGATTGGACCAGGCGTGCTTGGCCCAGCCGGGCGAGGAGATGTTGAGATGGACGTCGCCGGGTTTCAGTCCGATCCAGTACATGGTCGCCAAGTGGCCGACGGGGTACGACACATGGGTGTGCTCGACCAGTTTGGGCCGGGCGGTGGTGCCCGAGGTGAAGTACAGCATCAGCGGGTCGGTGGCATTGGTGGCGCCGTTCGGCTCGAAGCGGGCCGGGGCCGCGTAGGCCCCCTCGTACGGCCGCCAGCCGTCCACCGTGCCGCCGACCGTGGTGCGGGTGTAGCGGCCGGGTACGTCGTCGAACTTGGCCGCGTCCTCGGCCCGTACGATCACGTGCTTGACCCGGCCGCGGTCCACCCGGTCGCGCAGGTCGGCGGGGCCCAGCAGCGGGGTGGCGGGGATGACGACGGCGCGCAGCTTCATCGCGGCGAGGGCGGTCTCCCACAGCTCGGCCTGGTTGCCGAGCATGACGAGGACGCGGTCGTCGGCGCGGACGCCCCGGTCCCGCAGCCAGTTGGCGGCCCGGGACGAGCGTTCGGACATCTCGGCGAAGGTGAGCCGGGTCTCGGTGCCGTCCTCCTCGACGATGTGCAGCGCCGTGCGGTCGTTCCCACGTGCGATCACGTCGAACCAGTCGAGCGCCCAGTTGAAGTACTCGGGGCGCGGCCAGGTGAAGCCCTTGTAGGCCGTGGCGTAGTCCTCACGATGGGCCAGCAGGAAATCCCGGGCCGCCCGGAACTCGTCCGTGGCGCTCGTCCTCGCCGACATGTGTCCTCCTCATTGCCGGACCGTTGCCTGACATCGTGTAATGCGTGATACACGTCTCACTACCCCCGAACGGGGGTGCGCCGCGCGGAAGGGGGCGAGTTCGTGGCACTGGATCCCTCGGATTCCGTCGGGACGGCTTCGTCCGGGCGGGCGGACATGCGCGGCTCGCTGAACCGGTTGCGGCGGGCCACCGGGCTGCCGCTCGCCTTCGCGGGACTGATCGAGCCCGGGCAGGGGCAACTGCGCATCAGTGAACTCCAGGGCAACCGGACGACCGCGCTCCAGGGCCTGGCCGTGCACTCCGGGAACGGCCTCGGCGGCAAGACGGTGGCCCTGGCCCGGCCGTGCTGGGTGACCGACTACTCCGTCTCGCGCCAGATCAGCCACGAGTACGACGCCGCGGTCGCCGCCGAGGGCATCCGCTCCGTCCTGGCCGTCCCCGTCGTCGTACGGCGGCAGGTGCGCGGGGTGCTCTACGGCGCCCTGCGTGCGGCCCAGCCGCTGGGCGACCGTGTCGTGGGGGCCGCGCTGGACGCGGCGCGGGACGTGGAGCAGGCGCTCGTGGTGCGGGACGAGGCACGCAGTCTGCTGGCCGCGACGCGAGTGCCCGACGAGGCCTCGCCCGGGGTGTGGGAGGAGGTGCGGGAGGCGCACGGGGTGCTGCGCGCGCTCGCTCCACGCATCGACGATCCGGAGCTGCGGGCGGAGCTGCTGCGGGTGTGCGGGCGGCTCGCCGGCGTGGCCCGCGGGGAGAACACCGGGCCGGACGGCGTCCCCCGGGTCGCCCTCACGCCGCGCGAGATGGATGTACTGGCCGGTGTCGCGACGGGCGCGACGAACGTGGTCGCCGCGGATCGTCTGGGGCTGCGCCCCGAGACGGTGAAGGCGTATCTTCGCTCGGCCATGCGGAAGCTCGGGGCGCATACGCGTCTGGAGGCGGTGATGGCTGCCCGCCGGGCGGGGCTCTTGCCGTAGCGCGCTCGGGCCGGCCGGGTCGACGCCACAGGGGGTACCCGCCCTGTCCCCCTGCGGGTTCGTCGTGGCTGATCGCGCGGTTCCCGCGCCCTTACGGGGTTCGGTGAGCGTCAGCTTTCATGTAACAGGCATGTGAAATTCCCTATGCCGTACCCTTCCTGTTATTTCACTCACCAGGGCTACGTTCCGAAATTCAAAGACTGGACGCCTAATATTGGCCCGGACACGACACGAGGGGAGCGGTGGCCCGTGCGACGGGAGTTCAAGGAGCCTGGGAGACCCCGCCCCGACCTGGTCATAGGCAGGGAGGAGCTGTTCGCGGGAGCCCGTGAGCAGCTGGCGCGCGGCGGCAGCGTGCTCGTGCACGGTTCCGCGGGCATCGGCAAATCGACCGTCCTGCGCGCCCTGGCCGCCGAGTACGACGAATCGGCACGGACGGTGCTGCGCTGCTCGGCCACCGAGTCCGAGTCGCACCTGCCGTTCCTCGCGCTGACCGATCTGCTCGGGCTGGTCGTGGACGAGGTGTCCGACCAGTTGCCCGCCCCGCAGCGCACCGCACTGGAGTCCGCGCTCACCGGCCGTGGCGAGTCCACGCTCCAGCGTGACGGGCTCGCCCTGCGGCTGGCGGTCCTGTCGACCCTGCGCGCGCTGGCCGCGAAGGGCCCGGTGCTGATCGTCGCGGACGACCTCCAGTGGCTGGATCCGGCCAGTGTCGAGCTGCTCGGGTTCGCCGCGCGGCGGCTCGGCGAGATGCCGGTGCGCATGCTGTGCGCCGTACGTACCTCGACGGACCCCCATGGTCACGAGCAGGACAAGTATCTACGCGCGTCCCCGCCCGACACCCTCGCCCTCCGGGTCAACCCGCTGTCGCGGGCGCATGTCGCCGAGCTGCTGGAGAACCGCGGCTACACCGGTCTGCCCCGCTCGACCGTGCGGGACATCCACCGCACCAGCGGCGGCAACCCGCTGTTCGCCCTGGAGCTGGGCCGTGCCCTCGCCGACAGCCCGACACCGCCGCGCCCGGGCGAGCCGCTGCCCGTGCCGACCTCGCTGCGGACCCTGGTCCTGAACCGGCTGGACATGCTCTCGGCCGAGGCCCGCCGCACCCTGCTCGTCGCCAGCGCCGGAGCCCGGCCCACGGTGGCCCTGCTGCGCGCGGCCGGGCGGGAGAACGCCGAGGCGGAGACCGCGCGGGCCGTGGAGCTGGGGTTGCTCGCGCCGGAGCGGGAGGGGCCGCGGGTGCGGTTCGCGCACCCCCTGGTGTCGGCCGCGCTGTACGCCGAGGCGACCGCCCAGGAGCGGCGGGCCGCCCACGCCGCACTGTCCACCGCCGCCGTCGACCCCATCGAGCGGGCCCGGCATCTGGCGCTGGCCACCCATGGCACCGATCCGCAGGTCGCCGGGCAGCTGGGCGAGGCCGCGGCCGTGGCCCGGGACCGGGGGGCGCCCTCGGTCGCCGCCGAGCTGGGGCTGCTCTCTGCCCGGCACACGCCGGCGGAGGCGACGCCCGGCCCGGACGAGCGGCGGCTGCAGGCCGCCGAGGACGCGCTGACCGCCGGGGAGAACGACCTCGCCCGTGACATCGCCCGCGAGGTGCTCAGCCGGGCGACCGAGCCCGCCGAGCGGGTACGGGCCTGGATGGTGGTGATCGACGCGGCCGGGCAGTCCATCGCCGAGGTCGACGCGGTCTACCCGCAGGCCCTCGCCGACGCGGGCGACGATCCCCGGCTGCTCGCTCTGGTCCGCTACCAGCTGGCCTGGCGCGCGCTGGTCATCGACGGCGACTTCGCGGAGGGCCGGGAGGAGGCCTCGCACGCGGCCGAACTGGCCGCGAAGGCCGGCGACCGGCGCACCGAACTGCTCGCCCTCGCTTTCCAGGCACAGGTCGAGACCCTGATGGGGCACCCGGACGCGCCCATGACCATCAAACGGGCGCTGAAGGAGCCGCAGGACCCGCAGCTGGCCTGCCATCACAACGGGGCCGGCGCGACCCGCTTCCGCTGGCTGCTGATGAGCGACCAGTTCGGCGAGGCCCGGGCCACGGCCACCTCGCTGCTGCGGGAGGTGCGTCGGCGCGGCATGGTCGAGAGCGAGGTGCACTACGTGCGCTTCCTCGCCGAGATCGAACTGCGCACCGGGCACTGCGGCCGGGCCCTCGACCTCGCCCGCGAGGGCTACGGTCTCGCGCGGGACTCCGGCATCGGCGAGGGTGCCTCCGCCATGCTCACGTCGTACGCGGAGGCCGCCGGCGGTGATGTGGAGCGGGCCCAGGCCCTCGCCCGGGAGGCGGCGGAGCGTGCCGAGCAGGACGGCGACCTGATGTATCTCTCCCGCGCCCTGGGCGCCCTCGGGCACGCCCGGCTGGTGGCGGGGGACGCTCCCGGGGCGGTGCAATCGCTGCGCCGCGTACGGGAGTTGGAGGACGGCCTGGGGGTCACGGACCCCGCCCGGGGCCGCTGGCACGGCGACCTCGCCGAAGCCCTGGTGCGGGTGGGCGAGTTGGCCGAGGCGCAGGACGTCATCGACGTCACCCGGCGGCAGGCGCTGCGGCTCGGCCGCGAGGGCGTGCTCGCCGTCCTCGACCGGGCGGAGGCGCTGGTGCGCGCGTCTCGGGGTGAACACGACGCTGCCGTACGGCAGTTGACGTCGGCTCAGGACAGGCTGGCCAAGCTGGGGTACGGCCTGGAGGAAGCACGGTCCGCGTACGCCCTGGCGGGGCTGCGCACCCTCCCGCAGGCTCATGGCCTCGCCCGGCCCGGGGGGACTGCCTCGCCCGGGCCGGCCGCGTACGACGAGGCGGCCCGGCTGTTCCGCCGCTGCCGCGCGCTGCCGTGGCTGCGTCAGGTGGAGCAGGCCGCCGTCGCCCCGGCGCCCCCGCCGCAGCCCGCGATCGCCCCGTCGGCGCTGGACGCCCTCGCCGTGCTCGCGGCGACGGAACGCCAGGTCGCGGAGCTGGTCATGGAGGGTGCGACCAACCGGGAGATCGCCGGCCGACTGTACATCAGCGTGAAGACGGTGGAGGCGACACTCACGCGGGTCTACCGGAAGCTGGGCATCCGGTCGCGTGTGGACATCGTGCGTCTGGCGGCGGGACACCGTACGAACTGACCTCCCCGGGACCGGCTGACGAGCCCCTCCCGGGGACCGGTGCGCGCAGCGACCTTGCGGCTCCAGCCTAGGCTCAAACCCCCGCCCGGGTCATCGAGGGTTTTCCCTCCCCAACTCCCCTAGGGGGATCCCCCCTTGGGGAGGGATCACTCCGGCTCATAGTTTTTGTGACGTGCCCACGCCAGGGCATACAGACCGGCCCGCTGTCCCCGCTCGGCTCCCCCGAGCGGGGGCGGCACCGCGGGCTCTGTGGCCCACCCCCCACCCGCGCGTCCCCCCACCGGCAACCCCCATGAGGAGAACCATGTTCGGGTTCAACCGCGCCAAGAAGTCGATGGTCGCCGCCGCGGCCACCGCTGCCGCCGCCGCGGGCGCTCTGCTCACCGCGCCCGGCGCCGTCGCCGCTCCCCAGCCCATCGTCGGCGGTACGACCACCACCGCGAGCGCGTACCCGTACGTCATGCAGATCACGAACGCCTCGCAGAGCCAGTTCTGTGGCGGCACCCTGGTCTCGCCCACCAAGGTCGTCACCGCCGCACACTGTGTGGACGGCAGATCGACCTCCAGCACCCGCGTGGTGGGCGGCCGTACCTACCGCAACGGCACCAACGGCACCGTCAGCCAGGTCACCGACATCTGGGTGCACCCGAACTACACGGACGCCACCGCGGGCGACGACGTCGCCGTGCTGACGCTCGCGACCTCGATGCCGTACACCCCGATCGGCTACGTCTCGTCGAGCCAGACCTCCGTGTACGCGGCCGGCACCACCGCCCGCATCCTCGGCTGGGGCACCACCTCCTCCGGCGGCTCCTCCTCCAACCAGCTCCGCACCGCGACCGTGCCGATCGTCGCCAACTCGGTCTGCGGCAGCTCCAGCTCCTACGGCTCCGAGTTCATCGCGAGCGACATGGTGTGCGCCGGTTACACCTCCGGCGGCGTGGACACCTGCCAGGGCGACAGCGGCGGTCCCCTGATCATCGGGGGCGTCCTGGCAGGCATCACTTCCTGGGGTTACGGCTGCGCCGACGCGCAGTACCCCGGTATCTACACCCGGCTGACGACGTTCTCGAACCTGGTGACCGCGGAGGTCAACTCCTAGCGGAGATCGACTCCCAGCGGTCCCGGCCCCTCCGAGGCCCGACACCCGGAAGACTCCTGAGGCACACCCTCAGGTGATGACCAGGGGGCGCTGCGAACCTGCCACGAGCGGTTCGCAGTGCCCCCTCTCCATGTGGTCAGGCCGCCACGGTGCCGAATCGGATGTCGTACGAGCCCTCTCCGTGCAGCGCCCTGAGGGTGTGCGCGGCCTCCTGCACCAGGTCGCCCCGCTGCCGCTCGGTGAGGCGGCCGAAGGGTTCGAGGGTGAGGACGTCGGCGTCGAGTTTCCAGATGCCGGCCAGGAACCCGTCGACGAGGAAGGTGCGGTACGCCTGGTTCCCCTGCCAGGAACGGCCCTTGAGGTCCGGGGGCACCACGCGGGAGCGGTCGCCGTGGGAGAGGAGCAGGTTGTCGAACTCGGGGAGCAGGCGGGGCGGAGCGGGGGTGTCCGGGTCGGGGCGGGGCGCGTCGGGGAGGTCGAAGAGTTCGGTGCCGTTGTCGTCGCGGAAGGTGAGCAGCTCCGGGCGCAACCGCTCGAACGCCTCGCGCAGTCGGGTCAGTCCAGCCCAGGTCTGCATGTCCTTCACGGAGGCGGGCCCGAAGGCGGTGAGATAGCGCCGGACGACGGTCTCGGGTGCGGGGGCCGGTTCGGTGGCGCGACCGAGCCAGTGTTCGGCGGTGGTCAGGGCGACCTGCCCGCTCTTCCCCCACAGGCCGCGCGGGGTGACCTGGACGAGCGGCAGCCGGCAGCGCGCGGCGAGACCGAGGGCGAACGGGTCGGCGTCGGGCCACTCGACGAGCAGGGCCTCGCGCAACTGCTTGAGGGTGCGCGGCTCGTCCTCGACGAGTTCCCGGGCGATGACCGCGAGCCGGTCGAGGTCGACCCCGGCCAGTCCCTTGCGGAACAGGTTCAGCTCCCGCTCCCTGGCCGGCTGCACCAACGGCCGCAGGGTGAGGCAGTCCTCGGCGGTGTGCGTGTGGATCGTGGACCGCATGGTGACGATGCGTACGACGGCCCGGTCGGCCATGAGCGTCGACAACTGCTCGGGGGCGAAGTTGTCCAGCCGGGCGGCGAGCGCGTAGTAGGGCGGCTGGACGTTCTGTGCCTGCAGGCCGAGAAGGTGCTCGACGGCGTCATGGGCAGAGACGGGCGCCCGGTGCAGCAGGAGCTGGCGGGCCAGGGTCGCGCGGTTGAGGGCGTGGGTGCCGAGCCGGGGTGCGGTCTGGGTCGCCTTGTTCGTCATGAGGTGCACGCTAGCGGGGGATGCGGACAGGCGCTGTCCTCGATGGGCCGGGTTCCTGGTCCGGGGCGGGTGCGGGCGGCGTTCCGGCGGGTGCGGTCCGGGTTCCGGGCGGGTGGGCCGCATTCCGGGCGGGTGCGGGCCGCGTTCCGGCCTTCGGCCCGGGGTCGCTCTGGCGGTGCAAGGGGAGCCGGGCCCGGCAGCGGAACCCACCCCGGCAAGGTGGTTCCGGAATGCCGTCGTGGCGGTCGGAGAGTAGCGTCGTAGATGAGGCGCCGTACTGATGTGCCACCTGCGCGGGCGGCGCGGGCGTCTCCCACTCTCCCGTGACGGCAGCCGAACTCTCCCGTGACGGCAGCCGAGTCGGCGGAATCTCCGGGGGCGCGGGAGAGCGACACCTTCCCGACAACCCGAGGAGTCACCGTGTCCGGGGAACTGCTCTTCTACAGAAGCGACAACGGCGTCATCGCCACCGGCCGACTGGACAGCGACGGCTTCTTCACCGGCCTCGCCGACGGACAACTCAGCGAGGACTGGTCCCACATCGTGGCGACAGGACGGGAACTCCTCTTCTATCGCGGCGACAACGGCGTCATCGCCACCGGCCGGCTCGAGAGCGACGGCACCTTCACCGGCCTGGCGGACGGAAAGCTCAGCGACGGCTGGACCCACATCGTCGCCCTCGGCCGTGAGCTCTTGTTCTACCGGTCCGACAACGGCGTCATCGCCACGGGCCGGCTGGACAGCAACGGCATCTTCACCGGCCTCGCCGACGGACAACTCAGCAGCGGCTGGACCCACATCAACGCTCTCGGCCGCGAGCTCCAGTTCTACCGCTCCGACAACGGGGACATCGCCACCGGCCGCATCAACACCAACGGCATCTTCACCGGCCTCGCCGACGGACAACTCAGCGACGGCTGGACCCACATCAACACCCTGGGCCGCGAACTCCAGTACTACCGCTCCGACAACGGAAAGATCGCCACCGGCCGCATCAACACCAACGGCATCTTCACCGGCCTCGCCGACGGACAACTCAGCGACGGCTGGACCCACATCAACGCTCTCGGCCGCGAGCTCTTGTACTACCGCTCCGACAACGGGGACATCGCCACCGGCCGCATCGACACCAACGGCATCTTCACCGGCCTCGCCGACGGCCGACTGAGCCCGAACTGGAAGATCATCACCGGCGTCGCATGAGTGTCACCGGCGGAGACAGGAATAGCCGCAGGCCCGCCCCGCGTTGCCGCGATCATGACGACGAATGCCCCGCGGCCCGAGGTGCTGCGATACACCGCCTTCTCCAGCGCCCCCGACGGAGGAAACCCCGCCGGTGTCGTCCTGGACGCCACCGCCCTGGACGACAGCGACATGCTGGCCATCGCCGCCGACCTCGGATACTCGGAGTCCGCGTTCCTGACCGCGCCGCCGGAGGGCCTCGGCGGTCAGGAGGGACGGGCGTACAGCATCCGTTACTTCAGCCCCAAGGCCGAGGTGCCGTTCTGCGGGCACGCCACCGTCGCGACCGCCGTCGCGCTCGCCGAGCGGATGGGCCCCGGGGAACTGGTGTTCGCGACGCGCGCCGGCACCGTACCGGTGGAGGTGACCGAGGAGGGCGGGACGGTCAGGGCCACCCTCACCAGTGTCGAGCCGCACATCGAGGAGATCGCCGACGCCGACCTCGCGGAGGCGCTCGCCGCGCTCGACTGGCCGGCCGCCGACCTCGACCCCGCCTTCCCGCCCCGTATCGCGTTCGCCGGTGCACGTCATCTCGTGCTCGCGGCGGCGACCCGTGCGCGCCTCGCGGATCTGGCGTACGACTTCTCCCGGCTCGAAGCCCTGATGCACCGCTTGGACCTGACCACCGTCCAGTTGGTGTGGCGGGAGTCGGCCACCGTCTTCCATGTCCGTGACCCGTTCCCCGTCGGCGGCGTCGTCGAGGACCCGGCAACCGGCGCCGCTGCCGCCGCGTTCGGTGCGTACGCCCGTGAACTCGGCCTGGTCCCCAAGGACGCCGTCCTCACCCTGCGTCAGGGCGAGGACCTCGGCCGACCCGGCGTGCTCACGGTGACGCTGCGCGCGGG
Source organism: Streptomyces sp. NPDC002787 (assembly GCF_053592095.1). Taxonomy (NCBI): domain Bacteria; kingdom Bacillati; phylum Actinomycetota; class Actinomycetes; order Kitasatosporales; family Streptomycetaceae; genus Streptomyces; species Streptomyces sp. NPDC002787. The sequence continues at coordinate 110,633 of NZ_JBSFVC010000015.1, forward strand.
CGACCCGCGCGTCCGCGTCGGCGGCACGGGAACACGCATCAGCTGAGGCGCGAGCCGTGACGGCAGGACATGGCAGGGACGGGAAGGGCAGGGAAGGGCGGTCAGACACAGGCCTTCCCTGCCGTCACGCTCATACCGGCTGTCAGCCGTTGATGGCGAAGAAGATCGTGTCCTGGTTGTACCAGTCGATGTTCTTCGTGGCGTACTCCCATTCGGTGTGCTCGACCTCGAGTTTGTCGATGATCTGCTGGACGTCGTACCGCAGGCCCTGCTCCATCCGGTCGAGCACGGCCCGGTAGGCGTCGGCTGCGGGCTTGGCCTTGGCCAGCGGGAACATGCCTATGTGCGGGCCGTCCACGGGATAGGGGATGAAGAAGGGGATCTCGTCCGGCGGACCGGAGAACACGTGGTCGTGCAGGAGCAGTTCGGTGCTCACTCCCAGGCGGCGCAGTTCGTCGTCCACCACGCCGAAGAAGGTGGAGGGCTTGGAGTACACGCCCAGGTCGGAGGGATCTGACCCGTTGCAGTCGATGATGTGCTGCAGGGCGCGGTAGTAGGCGCCCGCCGCATACTCGGCGTCCGAACTCGCGTGACCGGCCACGAGGTGGTCCAGTGCGTCGGGGATGGACAGGCCCCAGTCGATGCCCTGGTGGTCGAGGGAGAGCTGGCTCTGCTGTGCCATCTCGCGTATCGAGCCGAGGACCCGTCGCTGGTCGGGGGTGAGGTTCCCGCCCGCTCCGAGGAAGGCCAGGACGTCGGCTTTTTCAGCGGTGTTGTACGAGATGATCCGGCTCATGATGGCCATGCTGCCAGCAGCCACTGACAATCGACGCGCGCGGCCTGCGCCCACCGGCTCCCGCGGCGTTTGCCCCGTATATCCTGCTCGTTGATCACATAGTCGTACGTGCAACTCGGGAGGCATCCGCGATGGCCGATCGACGCGCCCGCCCGGCCCCGAAGGGCGCCGGACCCGTCTCGAAGGGTGGCCGGAAGTCCGTCTGGCGCCGCGCGCTGCCCCCTCCGTCGACACCGCCCGCCGGATCCACACCCCCGAACCCGAAGCCGGCGGCTCCGGTCACGGCCGAGCGGGCGGCCAGCGTCGTCGAGGCGGCCCTGTACCAGGACGGCGTACGCGTCTCCTCCCCCGACACGCTGGCGGAGACCTACCGTGAGCTGCGGGAGGCGCCGTCCGGGATGGCGTGGATCGGGCTGGCCCGGCCGACGGAGGATGAACTCCTGTCCCTGGCAGCCGAGTTCGACCTTCACCCGCTCGCCGTCGAGGACGCGATGGAGGCCCATCAGCGCCCCAAGCTGGAGCGGTACGGCGACACCCTCTTCGTCGTCCTGCGCGCCGCCCGCTACCTCGACGCACCCGAGGAGGTCGACTTCGGCGAGCTGCATGTCTTCGTGGGGCCCGACTTCGTCATCACGGTCCGGCACGGCGCGGCGCCCGACCTCTCGGCGGTCCGCCACCGGATGGAGGAGACCCCGGAACTGCTGAAGCTCGGCCCCGAGGCTGTCCTCTACGCCATCCTCGACGCGGTGGTCGACGGCTACGCGCCCGTCGTCGCCGGAGTCCAGAACGACGTCGACGAGATCGAGACGGAGGTCTTCCGGGGCGACCCCGAGGTCTCCCGCCGCATCTACGAACTCTCCCGCGAAATGGTCGAGTTCCAGCGCGCCACCCGCCCCCTCGCCGGCATGCTCCACGGCCTCATGGCCGGCTTCACCAAGTACGAGACGGACGAGGAACTCCAGCGCTACCTCCGCGACGTCGCCGACCACGTCACCCACACCAGCGAACGCGTCGACGGCTTCCGCCAGGCCCTCACTGACATCCTCACGGTCAACGCCACCCTCGTCACCCAGCAACAGAACGCGGAGATGCGCGCGTTGGCGGAGGCGGGCTTCGAACAGAACGAGGAGATCAAGAAGATTTCGTCTTGGGCGGCCATCCTGTTCGCGCCGACGCTGGTCGGGACGATCTACGGGATGAACTTCAGGCACATGCCGGAGTTGCACTGGGTGCTCGGATACCCTTTCGCGATCGCCCTAATGGGGCTTGTTTGTGCCAGTTTGTACTTCATCTTCAAGCGGCGAGATTGGCTCTGAGTAACCACCGGGTGAGTGCCCACTCCATAGATCGGAGACCCCCGATCGCGGACATCTCGAACGCCTCCGAGAGCGCTGGGGAGAATCTGGGGAGAATCAAACGCGCTCCGCTTCGCCGTTTCCTCCCCCGCTGGCAGCGCCAGCCTCGATCAGGTCTTCACGCAGCCCCAGCCACTGGAAGCACCGATTGTCACTCAGAGTAAGCGGCTTGCCGGACGGCGGAATGCCAAGGAGGGACGCAGCGATGCTGCGCCCCTCCTTCTCGCGGGCTTCGAGTAATCGTTTCTTCTATGTGGCCACAGCGACCTCAGAAGGGCGGCCCAGCAGGGCGTCGATGGCACCACGCCCCTTACCACCGGCCTCGGGCATGAAGTGGGCGTAGTAGTCCAGGGAGATGGTCGGGCTCGAGTGGCCGAGCCAGCGGGCCAGGGTGACAACGAACTCGCCCGATTCGAGGATGATCGAGGCGTACGTGTGCCGGAGCACGTGGAAACCGTCCTTGCGGGACGCCTTCCAGCGCTCGTCCTTCTCCCTCATGGGGATGACGCCAGCAGCCGCCAGGGCAGGCTCCCAAACGTCGACGTTGAAGATATTCGCGCGGATGGCATTGCCGTACATCGTGGTCAGGATGAGCGGGACCGGGCACCCGCCTCTCGTGCAACCCACTTCAACGAACACTGGGGCAGGAGCTGCTGGCACCCTCTCACGTCGAGAGCGATGATCCGCCCCTGGGGCTCTGACGGCTGCCGCAGCGCCCCAGGGACATCAATCCACTGTGACTTTGATCGGTAATTGGCGGGTGCCGCAGCCGGACCTGCTGGTCACGTAACGCCTTTGATCTCTGGTTGGCGGGTCCTTTGATTGACAGTTGGCGGCTCGGAGACCCCGAGCAGTCACTCAGCGTGAGGAGGTCTCCGCCCGCTGACGTGGATCAAAAGTGTGTAGCGATGCCGAAAACGCGGCGGAGTTGTGCCATGTCGTGACGATCGCGTTCCGAGGGCTCGTAGCCCTGGTGGAAGTAGACCTGCTGTTCGGCGGACAAGCACGGGACTGACGTCCCATGGATGGTGCCCGTCACGAAGCATGAGGACGGGTAGGTGAATGGACGCTCGGGTTCGGGTGATGCCTGCACTGCTGAGCCGTCGTCGGCGAAGACCAGCGGGTGGAGGTCAATCTCGCGTCCGTCCGGTGCCGTCACGACGAATCGGATGGGCCTCCAGTTCAGGGTCTCAACGAAGCCAGCCTCATGGAGGGCTGCCAACACGGCGTTTTCCTGGTCCTGCCGATGCATCAAGTCCAGGTCGCGGTGGTCTCGCGTCTGCTCGCCGATCAGAGAGTCGATCCCCCATCCCCCACCGATCCAGACGCCGGCCTGCGCCTGTCGTAGCAGGGTCAGAACGAACAACACGTCGTCAGCTGTCATCACCTGACGCAGACTAGAAGCGTCCGTCCAGGGCCGCGAATGAATTCCCCGTCGGGCCGGCGACCGGAGGGGGCCATACCTCGATCCACTTGCTTGTATCGGAGGTGTTGCCGTGGATGCCCTGGGGGGGATCAGCCCCCTGTGCGGGCGAGGAACCTGGCGCGCACCTCAGCGGCGAACTTCCTGTTCTTGGCGGCGCGTTGGCGGGATTCGACGGCCCGGCGCTCGAACCACTCGTCTCGCTGCGCGGTGAACTCGGCCATGCGGGCGTCGCGCTGCTCGTACATCTGTCGGCGCAGCGGGTCGAGCCCGGTCCGGTCGGCCGCCGGGAGGCCCGCTATGCTGGGGCCTTCCGCCTTGCGGGGAAGGCGCTGCCTGTCCGGTCGCGGAGATCTTCACCGCCTCCGGCCGCACCCTCACCCTGCCCGTCTACCTCGTCGGCGACGGCCCTTGGCACGTGCAGATGGGAGCCACAGGGCCTGGCCGGCGTCGCCCCTGGACCCCGGAGCGGTCGGGAAGAGGGCAACGTGGCCTCCGCCGCGTACACGGTCGGGGCATGGGATCTGACACCGCCGGAACCGCTTGTTGGCGACACGGCGACCCGAGCGGCAGGAGCTATCGGATAGCCAGAAACTCATCGACCCGGTCGGCACGACTGGCGTGCCGACCGGGTCGATGATGCCGGCGGGCGGGGACTGCGCTGAGTCAGTCGGTCAGGTTACCCATCTTCCAGATGGTCATGGACTTGACGACACTGCCGTCGCCGAAGAGCCGCAGGCCGAGAGAGTCCTGCCGGAAGGGGTAGGCGCGGGTGGTGATGGACTTGTGCGCGTTCGCGTATGCCTCGATCATCGAGCGGTCCAGTAACACATCCAGTGACAGTTCTCCGTTGGAGAGCGTCAGCGGACCTTTCTGGATGCCCAGGTTGGCGTCGACGCTGGAGTTGTTTCCGGATCGTGTTCGGTCGACGCCCAGCTGTCCGGCCGGGGAGTCGTAGAACAGACGGGTCCGTTCTTCGTCACCGGGGCTGCGCAGCACGTCGAGTCCGAAGGTGCCGGCGCTGCCCCGTTCCAGGGTCAGCTTGATGTGGAGCATGTCCCCCTTGATGTCTGCCAGGCGCGCGTTGGCGTCGGCGACGGAGGCCGGTTCGCTGATGTTGAGGAGTGGTTCGCCCACATGGAGCCGGGAGACCTCCTCGACCGGGCCGACTCCCAGGTCTCCGTCAGGTCGCGTGGACAGTTGGACGGGGAGTCCGGCGTTGTGGGCCCAGCCGGCGTCGTAGTGGGCGCGCTCGGTGCGCCGGTCCTGCGCGATGCTGAAGACGAGGGAGCGCCCCTTGTCGTCGACCGTTCCGCTGGGCCCGGTGAAGTGATCGCCGTAATCGAGCAGCTTGGGCTCGGTGGTGTCGGGTGTCCATCGGCGGGCCTGGGCGTCCCAGGTGCCGACCCAGTAGTAGACGTACTTGCTGCTGTAGTCGGCGGGGCCGTCGGGGAAGGACGGGTTGACGAGCAGTGCCCGTCGCTGGCGTCCCTGGTCGTCCTTGCCGATGGGGAGGAAGGTGGGGAGCTCCCAGACCTGGCCGGTCTTGGGGTGGGCCGCCACGTCACCGACCATAGAGGCCCCGAGTAGGTCCAGTCGGTGAGGTTCTTGGAGGTGTAGAGGAGCGCCGTCCCGCCGACACTTTGGCCTGAGGTGGTCTGGACTCCCGAGCCGACCAACTGGAACCATGTGTCGCCCTCCTTCCACACGTCCTGGTCGCGGAAGTCCCCGAAGCGGACCTTCCGTCCGGCGCCGACGTCCAGATCGGCGCTCTGGCTGGTCACCAGGGTCGGGTGCATCTTCCACTCCACCAGGTCCGGGTCGCCGGGGTCGACGGGGCGTGCGAGTCCGGTTGCCTGATTGGGGCGCTGGGAATCGTTGCCGGCCGTGAACAGCAGGACGGGGACACCGTTCTCGTCGAGGGTCGTGTCGCCGGACCAGACACCGTCGGGTGCCACACTCCCCGCGGTGGGGGCGAGGGCGACGGGCAGGTCGCGCCAGTGCACCAGATCCTCGCTGACCGCGTGCCCCCAGCCGATGTTGTGCCAGTAGGGGCCGTGGGAGTTGTGCTGGTAGAACAGGTGGTACTTGCCGTTGACCTGGATGGGGGCGTGGGGCTCGTTCATCCAGTGGTTGGGGGCCGAGAAGTGGTAGCCCGGGCGGTAGCGGTCGCCGTCGTAGCGTGAGCGGTCCATGGCCATACGGGCTTCGGGGATGCTGCCCCCGGCGAATGTCCGCATGTCCTGCTTGTGGCCGGCTCGCACGGATTCGGCGGTGAGCGCGTCCGTGTGGACCTTCACCTCGTCGACCAGGCCGTTGAACATGTTCACGGCAAAGGTGCCGTTGATGATGGCGGGCTGGTTGTGGCGGCCGATGAGCAGGGGAACGTCGGCCTTGGCCAGGCGGGCCGTGGCGGGGATGGCTGTCCGGGCGACCCGCTCGCCGTTCAGGTACAGGCTGATGGTGCCCTCGCTCGGAGCGAAGACCGCCGCGATGTGCGCCCACTTGCCCGCGGCCAGAGCTGCCGCCTGGGGAACCGCTGTCTCGTACCAGGCGTCACCGGTGCCGATGCCGAACTGCCACATGCCGTGTCGGCCGACGCCGAGCGAGAATCCTCGGCGTGCTGCCTTGTCCTGCTGGTTGACGATGGCCGAGGGCTTGCCTTCGTCACCCCATTCGAAGGCGCGCGGTGCGACCCAGGCTTCGACGGTCATGCCGTCCGTGGGGAGCTGTGTTTGCGATGCGGCGCGGGTGACCCAGGTGGAGTAGCCGTCGAAGAGAAGGGCGCCGGAGAGAACGCCGTCCTCTTGCCGTTTGGTACGCCACAGTGGGTCGCTGTTCGGCTTGTAGACCGCGTTGTTGAAGACGTAGCTGATGGGGTCCGCGCTCTGGCTGATCCGCTCCGTGGTCGCGGTGCCCTGGCCCTCGGCGAAGTCCCAGTAGGCGGCGAGTCCCGCAAGGCCCGGGTCCGGAGCCTTGTCCAGGCCGACTCTCACGTCGTCCAGGTTGATGTGTCCCCAGCCGCCGGTGGCCTGGTCGACCGCCGTGATGCGTAACTGCTCGCCCAGGTGCTTTCGGGCGTCCCAGGTGACGCGGCGGTACGCCTCGTCGTCGGTGCCGGTGGCCTTGTGCAGGACGGTGCCGTCCAGTGTCGTCAAAGCCACGTACAGCTGGTCGTCGTTACGGCCGCCGGAAACCAGGACGCTGACCATTCCGGTGCCGGTCAGGGTGAACGGCTCGGAGGTGACGGTGCCCGTGGGGGCATCGCCGCCGCCCGCGAATCCCCACAGGTGGTAGGTGCCCTGCTGGTTGAAGCAGCAGCCCCATCCCCAGCCCGGCTGGTTGGTGACTGATCGGTTGAAGGCGGTTCCTGTGGTGCTCCAACCGCTCAGGTCGCCCGTCTCGAAGCCGGGGTTGGACAGGGTGCTCTCGCTCGCGCCGGCCTGCCCCGACAGGAGGGGTGTCGTCATGCCGAGACATGCCACGAGGACGAGCAGTATGCGTAGCAGGCTGCCCGGGGGCCCTGTCCTGGATGTCGCTGGTGAACGCGTGCGCATGCATACCTCCGGTGATGTGGTGAGGTGTGTTGAGCAGGCTGATCAGTGCGTTTCCTGGTCGCGGGCCCACGACAGGGCCCCCGGGAGCGTGGAACGTGGATGGGACGGTGGTCAGGAACGCTGGACGGGCACGTTGACGTCGTCGACGTTGATGTGGCCCCAGCCGCCCGTCGCCTTGTCGACGACCTCGACATAGATCCGTTCGCCGATGTGCTCGGACAGGTCGAAGACGACACGGCGGTACTGTTCGCCACCACGCCCGGTCTCCTTGGCCAGCACCTTGCCGTCGTCTGCGCGGACAACGGCGGCGTAGAGCCGGTCGAGGTCGTTGCCGCCGGACACGAGCAGGTCGACCACGCCGTCTCCGCCGAGGACGACGGTGGCGGAGCGGACCACGCCTGTGGCGTCATCGCCGCCCGCGTTCGGGTTGAAGCCCCACAGGTGGTGGCCGGCCGGGTCGTCCTCCGTCTCGGCCTGGTAGAAGGGTCCGCCCCAGCCCCAGTCGGTGCGGGTGGTCACGTTGGCGTCGCTGAAGGTGGTGCCCGAGACGACGGTCCATCCGGTGAGGTCGCCGGTGGCGAAATCGTGGTTGGGCAGGGCGTCGACGTTCGTCGGGCGCGGCGGGTCGTAGGCGGCGGGCGCGACGGACGTGTCGTAGGCGCCGTTCATGCGCCAGACGTCCAGGGAGAGAACCCGGGCGGAGCCGCCCTCACTGGTCAGCCGAAGGCCGGTGGAGTCCTTCCGGGTCGGGTAGACGCGGCTGGTGAGGCTGTTGGTGCCGTTGACGTACGCCTCCAGCATCGAACGGTCGAGCAGGACCCTCAACTTCAGCTGTCCGCCGACGAGTTCGACCGTGCCGCCGTGGACCCCCTTGCGGACGTCCGGGTCGAGACTGGAACGGCCGCGGTCGATGGAGAAGCGGTGCTTGCTCGTGTCATAGGAGAGCAGAGTCCGCTCACTGCCGTCGGCGCTCGCCCGGACGGCCAGGGTGACGGTGGTGGCGTCGCGGGGCTCGATGACGGCCTCGATGTCCAGCATGTCGCCGGAGACGTCGGCGAGTCGGCGGTCGGCCTCCTTCACCGAAGCCTGGCGGATCTTGACCAGTCGTCGGCCCCGCAGTCCGGCCGCCTCTTCGATCGGCTCGACACCGAGGGTTTTGTCCTGGCGCAGCGAGACGCTGACCGGCATGCCGGCGTTGTGGGCCCAGCCGGACTGGGCGTGCTGCTGTTCACTGCGGCGGTCCTGGGTGATGCTGAAAAGCACCGAGCGGCCGTCGGGGGTGACGAAGCCGGACGGGCCGGTGAAGTGCTCGCCGAAGTCGAACTCGCGGGGCTTTTCGTGGTCGGGCACGAAGCGGCACGCGCGCTTGTCGAAGGTGCCGATCCAGTAGTACGTGTGCTTGACCGCGTTCGGATTGAACGCCTCCCACCAGGGGCAGACCAGCAGGATGTGCTTGCCGGTGCGCTTGCCCTTCGGTCCGGGGAGCGGGAGGAGCACCGGCAGCTCCCAGACCTCTCCGGGCTCGGGAACCTTCGCGAGGTCGTTCCAGTGCAGCGGCCCCCGGTACGTCCAGGGTCCCTCGGGCCTGCGCGCGGTGTAGACGAGTGCGGTTCCGCCGTGCTTCTTGGTGACCCGGGTGCCGTCGTAGTCGACGATGCCGCTGCCGACCAGTTGGTACCAGACGCCGTCCTCCTCCCAGACGAACGGGTCGCGGAAGTTCTCCGCCCACGCGGTGCCGGGGCCGGCGGGGAGACCGGCCGGGGCCTCGGTGACCGGCTCGGACTTCATGGTCCAGGTGGGCAGGTCCGTGTCGCGGTCGGTCTTGTACGAGGAAACGGCCATCCCGGTGCGCTGACGGTAGGGCAGCCGGTCGTCGCCGCCGGTGAAGAAGAGCACCGGCCCTCGGTCGCCGTCGACGTACGCCGAGCCCGACCAGATCCCGTCCGGCCCGACCGAGTCCCTTGCCGGGGCGAGGGCTATGGGCATGTCCCGCCAGTGCACCATGTCGGTGCTGACGGCGTGTCCCCAGTGGATCTGGCCCCAGAACGGGCCGAGCGGATCGTGCTGGTAGAAGATGTGGTACTTGCCCTTGAAGTACACGGGTGCGTGCGGCTCGTTCATCCAGTGCCAGGGCGGCACCATGTGGAACTGGGGACGGTGCCGGTCGCCGTCGAAACGGGAGCGGTTCGGGGTCAGGTCCGGGCGGGGAACACGACGGCCGGGCAGCGCCGAGATCGTGTCGGAGTGCTCCCGCTGCGCCTTCGCGTCGCCCAGCGTGCCCGGGCGGATCACGAGGCTGTCCATCAGGCCCATGTACATGTTGGCGTGGAACTCGCCGTTGAGCAGGGTGGGCCTGTTGTGCCGGCCGATCAACAGCGGCTCGTTGGGGGCCAGTTGGGGGCCCTTGTTGGGAGTGGTGGCGGTGCCGATGAGGCGGCCGTCGCGGTAGAGGCGCAGCTGGTGTGCGGCCGGGTCGTAGCTGGCGGCGACGTGGGTCCATCGGCCCTTGGAGGCCGGCTTGTCCGCGTCTCCCTTGACTTCGATCAGGTCGGTGCCGAAGCCGAGTTGGAAGACGATCTGCCCGAAGCGGCGCAGGCCGAGCAGGAAGCCGGTCTTCGCGTCCGGGTTGTGCTGGTTGACCAGGGCCTGGGGCTTGCCGTCGATGCCGTGCTCGTAGGCATAGGGGGCGATCCACGCGTCGATGGTCAGGCCCTGGGCGGGGTCCAGCTTGCCGGGGCCCTTGGCGGTGACGACGGTGGAGTAGCCGTCGAAGTACAGCGCCCGGCCGCGCACTCCGCGCCGCCGCACGGGGTCGGTGTCCGGCTTGTAGCGGGCGTCTTCGAAGACGTAGTCGATGGGGTCTGCGGAGCCCGAGACCGCCTCCCGGGCGACCGTGCCGCCGCGCTCGTCGAAGTCCCAGCGGGCGGTGGGACTTTGGGGGCCGCGTCGGCCCTCCGCGGCGGCGGAAGCGGAAGCGAACGAGAGCGGTACGACGGCCCCGCCGATGGCGGCGGACACGACGGTGAGGGCTGTTCTTCTCCTCATGGGCGGGCTCCTGGGTGGCGCGCGGCAGGTCTGACGTTCTGCCAAATCGGTTTAAGCGAGATGGCTCGGCATCGTTCGCGCCCCGCTCCTGCTAACGCAAGAGCTAATGCATACCGTTTTACCTGGGAGTTACAAGACAGGCGGGCAAATCGGCACATATCTTCCACTTTTCTTATTCGAGATGTCTGCGGTGTTGACATCTGGCCACGGGCGCATCAATCTCTTCGCAACTTGCTAATCCGATTTAACAACGGAGCTGAGCGGCAGATGTCTGAACGTCGTGTGACCATGGCCGATGTCGCCCGCCATGCGGGCGTCTCGCCGACGACGGCGTCGTTCGCCCTGTCCGGTCGCACCGACATGCGTATCTCCGATGCCTCCCGCCAGAAGGTGCTGGACGCTGCGAAGGAGTTGGGCTACCGCCCGAACGTCACCGCGCGCAGCCTGCGGACGAAGTCGACGCAGACCATCGGGTTCGTCTCGGACCGGATCACCACGACCCCGTTCGCGGGCGACGTGATTCGCGGTGCGATGGAGGCCGCCCGCGAACGGGACAACCTGCTGTTCATCACGGAGGCGGGCGGCGACCGCGACGCCGAGTCCTCGCTGGTCCACGCGCTGCTGGACCGCCAAGTCGACGCGGTGATCTACGCCTCCATGTTCACCCGGTACGTGACACCGCCCAAGGAGCTCTTCGGGCGCCGGGTGGTATTGCTGAACTGCCTGGCCCCTGGCTTCGACGCGCCGTCCGTCGTCCCGGACGAGCTCCAGGCCGGCCGGGACGCGGCCCACGCCCTGCTCGCGGCCGGCCACACCCAGGGCATCTGGGCGATCGGCGGCCACCAGGCCGTCCCCGCCACACCCGAGGGGATCATCGCCGGCAACGAGCGCATGCGCGGCCTGGAAGAGGTCCTGCGGGAGGGCGGCGCACGCCTGGACGGTGTCATCGAGTGCGACTGGGACACACAGGACGGCTACCGGGAGGTCTCCGCCCTGCTCGCGGCGGGCCACCGCCCCCGGGCGCTGGTGTGCCTGGCCGATCGGGTGTCCCTAGGCGCCTACCAGGCACTCGGCGAGGCCGGCCTGTCGGTGCCCGGCGACGTGTCGGTGGTCTCCTTCGACGACCAGGACATCGCGTCCGTACTGCGCCCGGCGCTCACCACGCTGAAACTGCCCCACTACCAACTCGGCCGCCTCGCCGTGGAGTTGATCCTCAGCGAGAAACCGCTCGAAGCAGTCGTCCACCGTGTGCCCATGCCGCTGCGGGAACGTGCCTCCATCGGCGCTCCCGCCGGGAGCTGAGACCTGGCACCCGAAAGACGGTTGTCCCGCCGCCCGGAGCGAAGACCCCCGGGCGGCGGGACGACCACCAAGAACAGCGACCGCTGCAACCGGTCGCCCAGGCGGGTCCTGCAAGACCCGCCTCAGTGAGATGGAGGAACCCTCGTGGTGTTCAGAACCAGGCGCCTCGCTGGTGCGAGTGTAGCTGTGGCAGCGGCGACCGCGCTGGTCGCCGGATGCGCGACCGGCAGCGGCGGCAGCACGTCCGGAGCCGACGGCGACACGCTGACCCTGTGGACGCACAACGCCGGCAACTCGACCGAGCTCGACGTCGTCAAGAAGATCATCAAGGACTTCAACGGCTCCCAGAGCAAGTACAAGGTCAAGCTCCAGGCGTTCCCGCAGAGCGACTACAACAACTCCGTCATGGCAGCCGCTTCCGCCAAGAAGCTCCCCTGTCTGCTCGACGTGGACGGCCCCAACGTGCCGAACTGGGCCTGGGGCGGATATCTGTCCCCGATCGACGTCTCCGGCAGCGAGGTCCCGCTGTCCGACCAGCTGCCCAGCACCGTCGGCCGTTACAAGGACAAAGTCTACGCGTTCGGCTTCTACGACGTCTCCCTCACCTACTTCGCCCGCAAGTCGGTGCTGAACGACTACGACATCCGCATCCCGACCATCGACAAGCCCTGGACGAAGGCCGAGTTCGACTCCGCGCTGGCCAAGCTGAAGAAGAGCGGGAAGTTCCAGTACCCGCTGGAGATGGGCACCGGCAGCCTCGGCGAGTGGTACCCGTACGCGTACTCCCCGCAGCTGCAGAGCTTCGGCGGCGACCTGATCAACCGCGACGGCTACAAGACCGCCGCGGGCACCCTCGACGGCAAGAAGTCCGTGGAGTGGGCGACCTGGCTCGGCTCGCTCGTGAAGAAGGGGTACCTGTCGAAGAAGTCCGGGGCCGACCCCAACAAGGACTTCCTCGCCGGCAAGAGCGCCATCCAGTGGGACGGCAGCTGGAACGCGACCAAGAACGCCGAGAAGCTCGGCGACGACCTCGCGATCATCCCGCCGGTCGACTTCGGCGACGGCCCCAAGATCGGCGGCGCCTCCTGGCAGTGGGCCATGAGTTCCACCTGCTCCAACAAGGCGGGCGCGCAGGAGTGGCTGAAGTTCTCCCGCCAGACCAAGTACTTCGTCGACTACGCCAAGGCCACCAGCACCATCCCGGCCACCGACGCCGCCGCGAAGCAGGTCGCCGACTACCAGCCGGGCGGGAAGTTCAACGTCTTCGTCCAGTTCGCGAGGAAGTTCGCGGTAGTGCGTCCGGTCACCCCGGCCTACCCCTACATCTCCACCGAGTTCCAGAAGGCGACCCAGGACATCCTGTCCGGGGCCGACCCCCAGAAGGCGCTCGGGCAGGCCGCGAAGGACATCGACAACGACCTCAAGTCGAACAACTACTACACCGGCTGACCCGCTCCGGTCCGGTTCGGGCCCGACCGCGCCTTCCCCGCGCGCCCGAACCGGACCGGTACCCCCCTGGAGCTACCGTGACCACCATGATCGCAGCCCTCGCCCGGCTGCGGCCGGTGCGGCGAACCCGAACGACTCACGCCCGTCGCCGTGAGAGCCTCACCGCCCTCGGCATGGCCACCCCGGCCGTCGTCCTGCTGATCGTCTTCGTCCTCGTACCGCTGGCCCTCACCTTCGCCCTGGCCTTCACCGACGCGCGGCTCGTCTCGCCCACCCCGGCCCGCTTCGCGGGCCTCAGGAACTTCACCCGGCTCTTCGAGGACCCGGTCTTCTTCAAGTCCCTGCGCAACACGGTGTACTTCACCGCCGTCGTCGTCCCGCTCCAGGCCGGGCTCGCCCTGGTGCTGGCGCTGCTGGTGAACGCGAAAGTGCGGGGCGTCAACTTCTTCCGCACCGTCTACTTCCTGCCGGTCGTCACCTCGATGGTGGTCGTGTCCCTGCTGTGGACCTTCCTCTACCGGCAGGACGGCTTGGTCAACCACATCCTTTCCGCGCTCACCTTCGGCCATGTCGAGGGACGGGACTGGCTGGGCGATCCGGCCACCGCCATGCCCGCCATCATCCTGATGTCGGTGTGGCAGGGCGTCGGATTCCACATGATCATCTGGCTGGCGGGCCTGCAGACCATCCCCGCCGAGCTGTACGAGGCCGCCGACCTCGACGGCGCCACCCGCTGGCACCGCTTCCGCCATGTCACCTGGCCCGGACTGCGCGCCACCCGCACCTTCGTGCTGGTCACCATCACCATCCAGGCGTTCGGCCTCTTCACCCAGATCAACGTGATGACCGAGGGCGGCCCGCTCGACTCCACCACCACCGTCGTCTACCAGGCGATGCGCACCGGCTACGAGCAGCAGCAGACCGCGTACGCCGCGGCCATCTCACTGGTCTTCTTCGTGCTCGTCCTGACCGTGTCCCTCGTCCAGCGTTTCCTGACCCGGGAGAAGGACTGACCATGACCTCCTTCCTCAAGCACCTCGGCGGTCACGCAGGCCGCGTCGTCCTCGCCCTGGTCTTCGCACTCCCGCTCGTCTTCATGGTGGTCTCGTCGTTCAAGCCGGACGACCAGATCTTCGCCGACCTCGGCTCCTGGCGTGCCTTCGTGCCGGTCGGCGCCCTGTCGCTCGACAACTACACGGGTGTGTTCGACCGCGTCCCGGCGGCACGCTTCCTGCTGAACTCCGTGCTGATCTCGTCGATCACCGTGGTCCTCGGCATCGTCGTCAACAGCATGGCCGCCTTCGCCCTGTCCCGGATGCGCATGCCCGGCCGCAAGGCGGTCCTGACCGCCGTCATCGCCACCCTCATCGTGCCGTTCGAGACCTTCGCCGTACCGCTGGTGTGGTGGATCAACCAGTTGCCGCTGCTCCGCGTCAACGGCTTCCACCTGGAGTGGGCCACCGGCTGGATGGACACCTACCAGGTGCAGATCCTGCCGTTGGTCGCCAACGCTTTCTCGATCTTCTTCTTCCACCAGTACTTCCAGAGCATCCCGAAGGAGATCGACGAGGCAGCAGTCATGGACGGAGCCGGCTGGTTCACCATCTACCGCCGCATCGTCATGCCGCTGTCCGGCCCGGCGGTCGCCACCGTCGCCATCCTCACCTTCCTGCCCTCCTGGAATTCCTACCTGTGGCCGCTGATGGTGGTACAGAGCGAGGAACTGCGCCCGGTGATGGTGGGCCTCTCCTACTTCTTCCAGCTGAACGTGGGCTGGGGGCAGATCATGGCGTACTCCTCCTTGATCACTGTGCCGATCCTCGCCTTGTTCGTGGCGTTCCAGCGGTCGTTCGTGGGCAGCATCGCGTCGACGGGTGTGAAGGGCTGAGCCCGCACGTTCGCGCCACGCGCCGCGTCTCCACTCCTGCTCTTCCCCTGTGCTTCGCGCACCCCGAGAAAGGCCCCGTGTGTCCACGCCGCCTGCTGACCCCCACCTTCCGGCCGTGCATCTGCGCCCCCCGCGCAACTGGATCAACGACCCCAACGGGCTGGTCTTCCACGACGGCCACTACCACGTCTTCTTCCAGTACAACCCGTACGGCCCGCGGCATTCGAACGTGCACTGGGGCCACTACCGCAGCCCCGACCTGATCAACTGGGAACCTCTCCCGGTGGCCCTCGCCCCCACTCCCGGCGGCTACGACGCCGACGGCTGCTTCTCCGGAAACGCGGTCTCCGACGACGGCCGCGTGGTGGCCTTCTACTCGGCCCACCGCAACGATCGCTGGTGGCAGCCGGTGACCACCGCCGAGTCGTACGACGGCGGAATCACCTGGGCCAAGCGCCCGGAGCTGCTCATCCCCGAGCCGCCCGCCGACACCACCATGTACCGGGACCCCTACGTCTGGCAGCAGGACGGCCGCTGGCGCATGCTGGTCGGCTCGGCCCTCGCCGACAACCGCGCCGCGGCGCAGCTGTACGAGTCCGACGACCTGGAGCACTGGGAGTACCGCGGCCCCTTCCATGCCAGCGATGCCGCGGCCGGCTCCGGCCCGGTCGGATGGGAGTGCCCCCAGTACGCGACCTTCGGCGACCGCGGCGTCCTGATCATCAGCGACTGGACCCCGCAGGGCGGCCCCAGCCACACGACCGTCCACACCGGCCGCGAGCAGGACGGACGCTTCACGGCGGCCGCGGCCCCGGTGCCGCTGGATCACGGCCCCGACTTCTACGCCCCCGCGCTGCTGAGGGCCCCGGGGGAGGACCGCTGGCTGTTGTGGGGCTGGGCGTGGGAGGCCCGCGACGACGCCTGGGCGCATGAAGCAGGCTGGGCAGGCACCCTCACCCTCCCCCGCGAGGTGACCCTCGCCGCCGACGGAACGGTGGTCCAGCGCCCCGCTCGCGAACTGCTCGCGCTGCGTGGCGAACGCGTACTGCACCGCACCGGGCACGTCACACAGTCCGGGGCGGCCGAACTTGGCCAGGTCAGCCGCACCTTCGACCTCACTGCCGTCCTGACCCCGGACGCCACCGGCACGAGCGGCCTGCGCCTGGTCACCTCCGCGGACGACACCGAGTACCTCGACATCAGCCTCGATCCCACCACCGGCCAGCTCACCGTGGACCGCGGCCACGCGTCACTGGACGCGAGGGCGCGGGGAGGCTCGTATGCCGTCCCGTGCCCAGCCGCGACGGCCGGCACCCCCGTGGAGCTGCGCGTGATCGTGGACCGTTCGATCGCCGAGGTCTATCTCGGGGACGGCCGGGTCCTCACCCTCAGGTTCTATCCGCTGGCCGAGGGACCCTGGCGACTCCAGGCCCGCACGACAGGCACGGGCCGCAGCGACTTCACCGTCGAGGCATGGAACCTGACCCCGGGCGGAATCCGTCAGGAACCGCTGCTGGCGAGCCAAGGGCAGGACGCGTAACGCGCCGCCTGTCCTACGTGTCCTCAAAACGCCGTCCTCACCTCGAAGCGGGTGAGGACGGCAACCGTCGTCGACCTACCCGTCGACCTCGGCGTACCAGCCGGACCAGGCACGGGAGCGGCAGCCCCACTCCCTCCCTCAGAAAGGCAGAGAGTCACCATGACCCGACACGGCTCCCCCAGCAGTGTCACCGTCCTTGGCGAGTGCGTCGCCGACACCTTCGCCGACCCTGGCCGGTCCAGCCTCGGCGAACTCGCACTGCGCGCCCTGCCCGGCGGCGGCCCGGCCAACACCGCCGTCGCCCTTGCCCGGCTCGGCACGCCCACCCGCTTCCTCGGACGGTTCTCCAACGACGTCTTCGGCACCCTCTTCCGAGACCGCCTCAGCGCCTCCGGCGTCGACCTGACCGGCAGCGTGAGCGCCCCCGAGCCCAGCACTCTCGCCGTCGCCGACCTCGACGAGACCGGCCAGGCCACCTACACCTTCTACGCCGACAGCGCCGCCGACTGGCAATGGACCGCCGCCGAACTCGCCGCCACCCAGCAGGACCACGCGGTCTGCCTGCACACCGGATCCCTCGCCCTGATACGCCAACCCGGCGCCGGCCACATCGAGGACCACCTCGCCAGCGCCCGCGAGCACGCCACCGTATCCATCGATCCCAACGTCCGCCCCCTGCTCGTACCGCCCTCGGCCTACCAAGAGCGGCTTCCTCGCTGGTGCGCCCTCGCCGACATCCTCCGCCTCAGCGAGGACGACCTCGCCCTGCTCCTCCCCGGTGCCGGCATTGAAGAGGCTTGCGACACCTGGCACACCGCCGGCGCACGCCTCGTCGTCATCACCCTCGGCGGACGCGGCGCACTCGCCTCCCTCGACGGCCACCGCGCCACCGTCCCGACCCCGGCCATCGACATCGTCGACACCGTCGGCGCCGGAGACTCCTTCACCGCCGGCCTGCTGCACCGCCTCGCCGCCCTCGGCCACCTCGGCGGACGACTCGACCGGCTGAGCCTCGAAGACGTCGCCGATGCCTGCTCGTTCGCCGCCCACGTCGCCGCCCTGACCTGCTCCGTCCCCGGCGCGAACCCGCCCAGGGCAGAAGACCTGGCAACTCCGTTCCTCTCCGGGGAACGCCGCTTCATGGCTGTGGAGGTTTTTTAGGGAGTCATTTGTCGACGACTTCGGGACTCGCGTTCACTGCCCTGGCATGATCAACAGAAGTCAGTTCTGATGTCAGCTGGAGCCGCCGATGGGTGTGACCGAGTCAGGGCATGCCGCGCGAGTGTCCGCTTACGCGGCCGTGGGAGCACGGCTGTCCCTGTTCAGCGACCGTCGGCTTGAGGATGCGGTGTCCGCCGTGCCGAGTCTCGGCTCCGGTATCGGCGGTAGGTCGGCGGAGATGGAGGTCGAGGGGATACGCGTCTTCGTCAAGCGGGTCCCGCTGACGGACATCGAGTTGCAGCCGGAGCACGTGCGGTCGACAGCAAACGTGTTCGATCTTCCTCTCTTCTACCAGTACGGGGTGGGGTCGGCGGGGTTCGGTGCCTGGCGTGAGCTGGCCGCGCACATCATGACGACAGGCTGGGCACTGAAGAACGAGTACGCAGGTTTCCCGCTGCTTTATCACTGGCGGGTATTGCCTGACAGTCCCCCTGCCGGCTTCGTTGACGGGCTCGGCGGCGTTGAGGGGGCCGTGGCGCATTGGGAGGGCTCGTTGGCCGTGCGCCGTCGGCTGGAGGCCATCGGAAGGTCCTCCTTCAGCCTGGTGCTCTTCCTGGAGCATGTGCCACAGACGCTCGCCGAGTGGCTCGGCGATAGCCGTGATGCCGCCCCGCCGGGTCCGGGAGGCGAGTCGCCCTATCGATGGGTCGAGAATGCGCTGCTGCGGGGGACAGAGTTCATGAGCGCGCGCGGACTGGTCCACTTTGACGCGCACTTCGCCAATCTGCTCACCGACGGCCAGCGGGTGTACTTCGCGGACTTCGGGCTCGCGTTGAGCCGCGATTTTGAGCTCTCAACGGAAGAGCGCGATTTCCTCGTTGATCACCTCGTGTACGACCGCTCCTACGCACCGAACCACCTGCTTCGCCACCACCTGCCGGACGACGTGCGTGGTGGCACCGAACACGGGGCCTTCCTGCGCGAATGGGTCGACGGCCGCCAACCCGCCGACGTTCCGCCCGACATTGTCGCGATCATCGACCGTCACGCTCCGCACGCAATCGTCCTGGACGACTTCCATCATCGACTGCTTACGCAGAGCAAGCACACTCCCTTCCCCGCGGCTGAGGTCCAGCGGGCCCTGGCTGGCGCATCAAGGTCAGGGAAGTGAGACCCCGTTGCTCCGATGGCGTCGGCGTCATGGCCTTCGACCAGGCGGTCGTAGATCCGCTGGGTGGTGTGCCGCTGCTTGGGCGGAGCGTCCAGGTCGGCCCGCAGCATCCCGTCAATCAGAGGCTTGTAGGGATCGAGGCGCGACTCCTTGCGCCGCTGCTTCTTCCGCGGCTCGGGCACGGCGGCGGGGTCCTACCGGAGCGGCCGGTGTAGGGGGCGGTGACCTGCCGTGGCCTGTCCCCTGTGGCGGGGCGCAGATCGATGATCAGCGGCTCGCTGTCGCCGCTGCTGGAGAGTTCGATCTGCCACATGACCGGTCGGCGCTGGTGGTAGTCGGGGACGGCGTCCTCGCGGCTGTCGGCGCGCTGGACGAGGCTGTGCAGCAGCACGTCAGGCGCCCCCTCGGCAGAGGCACGTCCCTCGGCCCCGGGCATCCTGCCCGCCTGTGCGGCATCGAGCGGGCGGTCGTGCACGTGCAGGACACCGCGTTCGAGGCGGGCGCGGAACCAGTGGTAGTGCGGACCACCAGGCGGCGCCCGGCCTCGTCCGTCTCGGCGGCCAACTCGGCTATGTAATGGTTGACTTCGGCCTCCAGCGCGGCGGCGAGCATCCGGCGGGCGCCCTCGCGGACGATCTCGTCGATCAGGGAGCCGGTCTCGGTGGTGCCGTCAGTGTTCACTACGCTGAGCACGGGCGTGCCTTCCCGACCCGCGCTGCGAACGCGGGCCTACTCGGTGACTGGTCGATCAATCAGCCGGGAAGGTACGCCCTTCGCGCGCTCCCGGGGAGCCGATCCACAAGTCCTGAGCATTGCTCCTCCTTCTCCACCCTGCGGAGCTACTTCGTACTGAACTTCAGTACGGCGCCGTCCTTGTTGACCGCGGTGGCGTCGACGGTGGTCTCCTTGCCGCCCGATGTGGAGAACGTGGCTTCCCCGCCGTCGCCGAAGCTCACATAGCCCAGGAATTCCGAGGACTCGAAGCGCATGAGGGTGACTGTGGAGTACTGCACGGTCACGTGCATATACCCGTCGCCGATCACGACGTCCATCGGCTCGGTGACAAGGATTTCGCAGTTCCCGTCCTTGCAGGATCCGGTGTCCTTGCCGTCCTCGGCCTTGGGCAGCGGGCCGGTCGGGGACGGGCTCGGGGACGCGGGCTCAGCGGGCTTGGAGGGCGTGGAGGGCTCAGCGGGCTTGGAGGCGCTGGGTGACTGCTTGGCCTCGGATGTGTCCGTATCTTTGGCCGACGAACAACCGCCGACGGCCAGTACGCCCACGACCACCATCGTCGCGACGCGCTTCACTCGTGCAGGCATATCCATCCCCTCGCCTCTCACCAATCCACCTTCGTGCCCCGCAGGCGGCTGTACTTGTTGGTCTTCGGGCCGCCGCATTCACAGAGGAACCCGAACAGCCCGATGAGCCCGATCAACGGGATCCAGGACCAGAACCACGACCAGCCGCTCCGGCCGGTGTCGTGCAACTTGCGTACGAAGACGCCCAGCATCGGCACGATCATGAGCAGCCACACGAGTGCGACGACCCCGACCTCCCAGGTGATGGTCGGGGCGAAGCCGGCGATGTAGCAGATGATGCCGTCGCCGACGTCGACGAGCACGGTAGGCCGTCCCTACGGGGACCCCTCCCCGCCGCAGTTGAGCAACCGCCGATGGACGAGGCCGCTGCCATGGGCTGGAGCTGTCCGCCGCCGAGGATGGACACACCCGCAGTACCAGCCAGGTTCAGCCACCAGTCCCAGAAGGTACGGACCGACAGACTCACGCGCCCACGCCCCCAGCCTTGCCCGACGCCGCAGAGCCCTTCGGCGTACACAGGCAGCGCGCCAACTGCGCTGACCGGACGCAGCCCCAGCAGAACGGGACGCTTGGGCACTTCGCCACCTACACCGCCAAGGACACAATCACTCGACGGCCATGTCAGCGCATACACGCATCACTTACTGTGATCGCTTTGCCCAAGCGAATCTCGCCTCCGAGAGGACTCCCCTGGGGAGAATCTGGGGAGTTTCGGCCGCGCTGGGGAGCGCGTGGGGAGAATCGGCTGCGTAACGCCGCACCAACCTGAAAGGCAATGAAGGAAGCATCAGCGCAGGTCAGGACCGCTCAGGACCACGTAGCCGCAGGTCAGGGCCACCAGGAAGATGACTTCAAGAAGATTTCGTCTTGGGCGGCAATCCTGTTTGCTCCCACGCTGGTGGGAACGATTTACGGCATGAACTTCGAGCACATGCCTGAGTTGGGCTGGAGCTTCGGATACCCCTTCGCGATCGGCCTGATGGGGGTGGTTTGCGCAAGTTTGTACGTGATCTTCAAGCGGCGGGACTGGCTCTGAGTCCCCCTTGCCGAGCTCAGTTCTCCTGCGGCCTTTGCTCTCGCACCGGGTACGGATCGGGCCAGAATCGGCTCTGGGGAGTCCCTGGGGAGAAGTAATGCAAAGGATCTCGTCTACCTGCCTCAGTTAAGCCTCTGACCAGGTCTTTTACTCTCCTGAAGCCATTGGGGAGAATCGGCTGACGACACAGGTCCCGCGCCTGCAACTTCGACCCCGCCCCGTTCCCCGCCCGGCATCTCGCCGGCCGACCTTGCTGCACCCGCAACGGACAACAGACAGTGACATTGGCGCCATGAATGGAGCCACAAGCCCCCGTCCCTGTGTGGGCTCCCGATGCCGGCGCCAATCCGCCCGTCCCTCTCGAGCCCGCGAAGGCAGTCGACGTCAGCATGTGCAGGAACGGCCTCCGACGGCGCGTGCAAGGTCGAGTGCGTATGCGGTCGGCAGCGCGTGTCCTGCTCGCTCACGACCCCCACCGCTTTGGCGGCCGTCATAATGGGGGCATGGCCTCCCACCCGCAGCACACCGCACCCGGGCCGAGGACCTCTCGAGTGCAGACGCCGAGGACCTCGCGCTGTACCGGGAAAAGTTCCGGCGCCGTCTACCGGAGTCGCTGGACGAGCTACACGGGCCGACCCGCGGTCTCGTGCATCTGCCGCTGCACATGGCCTGGTCCGGGATGACCTCGTACGACCTGGGCAAGCCGCGCCAGCGTATGGGCCTGTACCGCACCGTCCCACACGAGGGCCTGCGCGACGACCTGTCCCGCTACCTCAACCAGGACCTGCTCCTCCAGCTGTGGCCGGTGCTGCGCACCCTCATCGGTCGCACCGTGCGCACCGTATGGGAGGACGCCTTCCCCCAGCTCGCCTCCCGTACCCGGGCAGCCGCGTGACGGACATGCCGGAGCTGCACACGCGGCTCCTGGCGGATGTAATCGCGCTCGGTTCGCCGAACCCACTGGTTCTCACCGGTGGATACGCCGTGCGGGCACTGCCCCAGCAGGCCCTGAACGCCTACGAGGACCAGTGCGCGCCCGCCAACCCGCGGATGCCGATGCTCGACGACCTGCAGGAGATCATGCAAGCGGCGTATTACGGCCCCGTCGGCACACCTGGCGAATAGCCACCGTCGGTGGGCGCAGGGGCGCCCACCGGGGAAAGAACAAGTTCCCTCAACCACTCGCTCTGCGCGCCGACATCGGAGCAGCCTGGTCGTACGGCTTGGCCGGCTCAGGGCATCAAGGTCCGCCCGAGGAGACCGCCTCTTGCCGCGTCGAGCGCCGTTTGGTGCCCTCCCCAAGCCCCAACGAGCGGTGTGCATCTTCACCATGCACACCGCTCAGTGGGTGGCGAAGGCGCCCCGGCCGTTGGTCGACCTGCATGGTCCGGTCCTGGCGCGTGATGTGCTGGAGTCGTTGCGCCGCAAGCTGGACGGCGGCGAGGCGATGATGGAGACGGTGCGCCGCAAGCGCAAAGTGCCGGCGCACGCGCTCCACTACACCGTGACCGCGGGTGGTGGCAAACCCCTACCAAGCGCGGGATCTGCTGACCGCCGTCTCCTACGTGGGTGGCTACCGGCGGGCTCGTGGCCGTCGGCTGGTCGGTGACGCCCTCCCTGCCCTGCCGAACATCGCCGTACAAGTGCCCTATGCACAAGGTGTTTCGATGGCCCTTCTCAGTCGGGAGGATCGGGGTGTGTCTGGACTCGCTGCCAGCAATGGTGGACATGATGTTCGGCATCCCGGACGGCGAGAAGGGCTGCATCATCCGGCGTTACGGCTGCGGAGGCCGCCACTTGTTCCGCACGATCGTCGCAGCATGGGGCGCTATGGTGCCAGCGCCGGAAATCTGCGCCGGCACCGTGTGGTCGGTCATGTCGGCGGGTGGCGACCAGTCGGACGGTCAGGACGATGCCGACGGCCGCTGCGGCGGCCAAGGCGGGTATCACGTGCTGAGCAGACACGGCCGTGTTGATCTCTCCGAGCGGGGAGCAGTGCAAAGGAGGGGGGCCGGTATCCAAGCCAGTACCGGCACCCCTTGGCGCGCCGGTTCAGCCGGGCCACGTGCCGGTCAGCTGGCGGGTGGTGGCGCCGCCTCGGTCGACGGTGGCTTTGACCAGGGCGAAGATCGCCCCTTGTAGAGTGGCGGCGAGGAGCACTTCGCTCCAGGTGCGGTTCTCGTCGGTGGCGTCGGGGGCGTCCTCGTCGTGGCCGAGCATTTTCCACGCCTGCTTGAACATACCGCCGGCGAGCATGCCGCTGACGGCGCCCAGGGCCAGACCGACCGGCTTGTAGGCGATCTTCGATGCCTTCCCCGTGTCACCCCTTGCGGCGGCAGGCCAGCCACACCACGACGGCGACACCGACGGCCGTCAGCAGCAGGGGGCGGTTGTCCCGTGCCAGCTGCGCCCCCTGGGCCGTCCTCTGCCGTACCGGCTCCGGTGCCTTGTCCTCCCATACCTGGCCCGCCTGAGCGGCTTTCGCGCGGGCCTGCTCGGCGGCCTGGGCGGCCATGTCCTTGACCGGATCAGGCAATTTGTCCTGTGCTTGATGTGCCAGGTCGGCGGCCCGTTCCTTCAGTTCCCCGGCCTTGACGGCGGCCTGTTCCTTCAGCTCGCCGGCCTTGGCGGTGGCCTGCTGTTTGCCTTCGGTCGCCTTCTCCTGGGCGCGGGCCTTGACATCGGCCTTGCCCGCGAGCGCCTCGACCGTCTGACCGAGCTCCTCGCGGGTCTGCTCGACCTGCTCACGCAGCTCCTCGGGGCTGGATGCGGTCTTCTCGTCGTGAGGCGGCTGCGTCATCGGTGGGCACTCCCCTTGATCTCGGCCACGTCGGCCTTCACGTTCTCGATCGTCTGCTCCGGCGTCGGCGGAGCGGCCTGGTCGATCTGCTTCTTTCCGCTCATCGCCATCACCGCGGCGATCACACCCAGCACCGCGGTCACGATCAGCGCCGCCGCCCACACCGGCAATGGCACCGCCAGCGCGGCGATCGCGGTGGCCACCAGGGCCTGCAAGGTCAGGAACCCGACCACTCCGGCGCCGCCGAACAGTCCCCCGCCCTTGCCGTAGCGCTTGCCCTTCTCCTTCATCTCCGCCTGTGCCAGGTGCAGTTCGCCGCGCACCAGCTCCGTGAGTTGTTGCGAGGCCCGCTGCACCAGCTCACTCACCGGCTCCTGGTCAGCGCTGGGCGCCTTTCGCCCAGGCGCGGTGTGGTGCGGCTGCGTACTCGACATGGCGATCACCTCCCGTCCGTCTCGTCCTGCTCGCGGGTCCGCCTCGCGGCGTCCCGGTCCTCGGGCAGACACTCGGGTACCCCGAGCCGCCCAGTTCAGGGCAGTGGGTGTGGCCCTTGTTCGAGTGGTTCGCCGGCAGCGTGACGAGACAGAGGGTGGGACGCGACTGCCGACAAGCACAGCCAGAGCTCCTCGCCGGGAGCTGCGCGCCTGATGACCCCTGCCGCGACGCAACGGATGCCGTGTCGGCACTTCGAGGGTTGGGCCGCCGCTTCCGGGTTATGCGCACGGTGCGGCCTGAAGGAGTCGTGGCGGCGGCCTGGCCGGCTTGTCCCGTGTGCGCTCGGTGGTTGGGGCTGCCCGGCGCGCAGGGTCGGCCCGCTCTCCAGGTTCGAGCGGGCCGGCCCGTGCGTGTGCGCGGCCGGCATCGCCTACCCGTGTCGGGTGACCTCATGCTCGACCTCGCTGATGTCGGGGCGGTCAGGACGGCATCAGCCAGTGCTTCAGCAGCAGGCGCGGAGCGCTGCGCGTGAGCCAGGCGCTGGCCAGGCCGATGACGGCACCGCTGGCCACGTCGCTCGGATAGTGGGCCCCGGACTGCACCCGCTCGACGGCCACCATGGCGGCAGGCACCGTGCAGAGGGCACCGGCCAGCGGCCAGGAGGGCGCGACGGCGGCGGTGAAGGCGACCGCGGCAGCGGTGTGTCCGGAGGGGAAGGAGGAGGAGTCGGGGCGGTCCTCCACGTCGTCGTGCGGGATCCACTCCTTGGGGGGCCTGGGCCGGTCGGCGACCTGCTTGCACACACCGTTGGACATCAACTGGGCCACCCCCAGGGCGGCCAGGCCCGTGGCCGCGGCCTTCCGGCCGCGCCGACCGCCCAGAAACGCCATCGCCGCCGCGGCGCCGCACCACAGTTTCGTGCTCTCCGCCATCTCCTCCACCGCCGACAGCACCTTGCCGGCCCGCGGCGGGATGCGGGAGGCCGCCTGCTGCGTCAGAACCCGGTCGGCGTCACTCGTCCCCGTCAACAACCTCATGTACTGCGGGTATCCCGTACTGCCACCAGGTAAGCAGCCGGTCCCCAAGATCAGCCTCTCGCCCGCCGCAGGGTGCTCACGCCTCGTCCAGCCGGCGCACGTCCTCCTCGTCCCACTTCCGAGTGTCACGCGGCTCGGTGTACGGCTCCCTGTCCGGCGGCAGGCCGCCGACGACCGCCCGCTGCCGTACGGTCTCCGCGTCGAACTCCACTCCCAGCAGGATCGCCAGGTTGCTGATCCACAACCACACCAGGAAGACGATGACGCCGGCCATGGTGCCGTAGGTCTTGTTGTACGAGGCGAAGTTCGCCACGTAGAAGGCGAACCCGGCGGAGGCGACCATCCAGATCACCAGGGCCAGGAAGCTGCCCGGAGTGATCCACCGGAAGCCCTTCACCTTCGCGTTCGGGCTCCCCCAGTACAGAAGAGCGATCATGACCGTCACCAGGACGACGAGGAGGGGCCACTTGGCGATCGACCACACCGTCAGCGCCGCGTCCCCGATGCCGAGAGCGGTGCCGGCCTGGCGGGCGATGCCGCCGGTGAAGACCACGATCAGGGCGCTGACCACCGCGAGCACCATCAGCACGACCGTCAAGCCGACCCGCACCGGAAGGATCTTCCACACCGGGCGGCCCTCGGGCATCTCGTAGACCCGGTTGGCCGCACGGATGAACGCCGCCACGTACCCGGATGCCGACCACAGCGCCAGCGCCACGCCCACGATCGCCATGACGGAGCCGGTGCCGGCGTTGCCCTGCAGTTGTTCCACAGCCCGGGTGATGATGTCGCGGGCCGAGCCGGGGGTGAGCTGCTTGAGGTTGTCCAGCACCTTGTCCGTGGCCGACTTGCCGGTGAGGCCCAGCAGCGACACCAGAACCAGCAGCGCCGGGAACAGAGACAGCACCCCGTAGTAAGTCAGCGCCGCCGCGCGGTCGGTCAGCTCGTCGTCCTTGAACTCCCGCACCGCACCCTTGAGCACCGCGCCCCACGCACGCTTGGGCAGCTTCGTCGGCGCGTCCGGGGCCCGCTGCTCCACCCCGGGCCCGGGCCCGACTTCCTCCGGGGCTGGCACCGCGGGTGCCTGCGCCTCGTCGCTGTCATGGTGGTTTTTCCGGCCTGGAAGATGCAGCCTCTCCATGCCCGTCGGGTAACCCTGGAGCGTCGGCCTACGCCACTCGGCCGCCGATGGGGCCAGATGATCGCCAGCCGTTTTGGCCCGACTGTACCGACTCCGCACGGCGACAGCCACGCATGGAATCCGGTGACGGAAGCATCCGAAAGGGCATGGAGTGTGTGATCTGACAGGAGCGGACGGGCAGTGCCAGCGGATCGACTGCCGGCGGATCGACTGCCGGCAGGAGGACGGCGGATGCCAGGCCACCCTGGACCGTCTCGCTGTGCTGGATCAGGATGAGTTCGCCTGGATCCGCATGGACGCCACCCACGAGGCCCACGGCATCCTCCACGCCGTGGCCGACGGGCTGGCCGACGACCGGTGGGACCCCGACGAGGCGGGCACCTGGCACGAGGGCGCCCTGCGTCTGCAACGCCTCGTGGACCAGGATCGAGCCGCCCTCAGCCGCAGCCGGGAAAACCCGCGCGTCAACCTGCGCCGCCGCACCGGTGCAAGGCCCGCTCCGGGCAAGGATGACGACGACGCGGTCGCCGTCCTGGAGTACGCCGCTGTGCACACCGCCGGCGTGACCCGCACCGTCCTCGAGGCCGCGGCCGAAGACCGGGCAACCGCCCGGCCCCACTCCGCGCTCACCCGCCGCTACGCCGAGTTCCTCCGCCAGACCGCCCAAGTGCTCCGGCTCGACAGCCAAAGCCGTTTCGGCCACGGCAGCGATCGCGAACTGCGCCAGGCCGTACAGGAACTCCACCGCACGCTCGACGCTTTGCGTCACCATCTGACCCGTTCGGCGCCCAGCGACCCCGACGAAGTCGCCACGTACGGCACACTGCTGGCCCAAGCCCACCGCCTGGCCAACCATCTGGTCGCCGCAGAACCGTGATCCTCGCGTGCGGTCTGGCCACGCGACGGGCAACGGCCTGACGGGGCGGGAAGTCTACTGGGGAACCGCGGATCGACTCACTGAGGACAGAGGAGTGCCTGTGCCGAGCCGCCCGACGGCCGTCCGTCATATTGTGGATCACGTCGCCACGCACAACCGCGGTCTGTGTTCTGTCTGCGTGGATCGGCGAGAGTCGTCTTCAAGCCGCCGCTGCTTCACTCCTGACACGCCGACGAGCACCGGCTTGCTGGAGATCCGAGCGGCTCGCCTCCAGCACTGCGGCCTGGCTGAGAGTCAACACTCGTGAGAGTTCCATCAGTTCCTCCGGTGTCGGCCGGATGGGGCCGGCCGCCCCGTCCTCGATGAAGGCCCTGACGCGAGGCTCTCGGATGCCGGCGGCGTACGCGATGGTCGCCACACTCCGGTGCTGTCGACGTATCGCGTCGCGAAGTATCCGGGCCAGCCCGTTCATCTCCTGCCTCCTTCTGCGTAGATGCGCCGAGCGGTGCTGGGTGAGGCGCCCGCTCTGTGACCGCGGCATCCTGGCACGTCTGATCCGTGTTCCCGCACCCGCCGACGACATGTGACTTGTCGACTCCGTCACGCAAGGTGAGTAGCGCCGAGTGGGCGGGTAGTCGGGGCGTCATGGCTGAAGTGGTGCAGGCGGGACTGTGGGGACTGGTGGCGGGTTCGGCGTTGCTGTTCGGTGCCGCGCTCGGTTACGGGCTGCGGGTGCCGCAGAAGGTGATCGCCACGGTGATGGCGTTCGGTGCTGGTGTGCTGTTGTCGGCGGTCTCCTTCGAGCTGGTCGGTGAGGCGTACGCGCAGGCGGGGTTGGCTCCGGCAGCTGTCGGCACGCTCGTCGGCGCCGTGGCCTACACGGGGGGCAACGTATGGCTGGCCCGCCGGGGGGCACGTCACAGGAAACGCTCCGGCTATGACCAGGCCCAGCCGTCCGAGGCCGATCAGGGCGGATCCGGGATGGCGCTCGCGCTCGGTGCGCTGCTCGACGGTGTTCCCGAGTCCGCGGTCATCGGCATCAGCCTTCTCGATGGCGGTGCGGTCAGCCTGGTGACCGTGGCAGCGGTGTTCATCAGCAACGTCCCCGAGGGACTGTCCAGCTCTGCGGGCATGAAGAAGGCCGGGCGGGGCAAAGGGTACGTCTTCGGTGTGTGGGGAGCTATCGCCGCGGCCAGTACCGTCTCGGCGGTCCTCGGCTACAGCGTGGTCGGGGGCTTCTCGCCATCCGTGATCGCCGCCGTCACCGCGGTGGCCGCCGGAGCCATCCTCGCCATGATCGCCGACACGATGATCCCCGAAGCGTTCGAGGACGCCCACCTGGCCATCGGGCTGATCACCGTCAGCGGCTTCCTGGTCTCCTTCGCCCTCTCCCACACCTGACCGTCACCGAGCGCACGCCAGTGTCCAGGGGCACTGTCGGGGCTGAAACGGCCGGGGTGCAGGCCGTTACCACCGCGATCCCCGAGCGACTGCCGGTTGTGGGCGTCGGACCAATCATCACCGACGTCCTGTTCGCCATCACAACCGTTCCGGCGGACGTAGACACGAAGCGGGGGTGTGGCGAGCAGCGCGGTGTGCCGGACAGCGAGCAGGGCAGGCGTGGTGCATGCGACCCTGTCAGCCCCAGTTACATCGACGCGGCCGCACCGAAGACGCACCGTCTGCGATTCCATGCGGTAACCCGCAGGCGTCGTCGGGCGCCGGTGCGGCGGAGGTGTGCACGTCCGAGCGAGCAAACCGGCTTCAGCACGAGAGTGAGCAGCTCAACAGGCCCTGGAGAGCCGCCCGGTCATCGACATGGCCCGTGGAGTCGTGATGGCAACCTGTGGCTGCTCTGCCGAGGACGGCTGGACATGCAACTCGGCGGTGCACATGCGCCTCAGGGGGCGGCCCCTGCGGATTTCTAGGCCCTACCTACGGGGAGGGCGGTGGGGTGCGTGCCGTGGTGCACCGCCGCGGCGATCGCACCACCGACCAGCGGTGCGATCAGGAATAGCCATATCGGTGTGAGCGTGGCCGGGTCGGCGAACACCGCCGGTCCCAGGCTGCGTGCTGGGTTCACCGAGGCGCCGGTGAGTGGAAGGCCGACGAGGTTGGCCACCGCGAGGGCCACACCGATCGAGAGTCCGTCGAAGCCTGCCAGCACGAGGAGGAGCAGGGCGGCGCCGGCGATGGCGCCGAGCAGTTGTGCTACCCAGTACTGGACGGCCGTACGCACTGGGATGCGGCGCGCGAGCAGCATGCCCAGGGTGACCGCCGGGTTGACGTGGGAACCGGAGATCGGCTCCAGCGCGTAGGCGAGCGCCAGCAACGTGAGTCCGAAGACCAGCGCGATGCTCACGGCGCCGATGGACTGGACAGGGCCGCCAGGACAGCGGAGCCGACCCCGAACAGCACGAGCATCAGCGTCCCGAAGAATTCGGCCACCATCGGGCGGGCGTTTTGCGTGGTCTTCCCGGCCGTATGGGTCCCGGCCCTGTTTTCCTCCGTGTCCATGGCGCCCTCCTTGCAAAGATCGTGCTTGTGCTGCGGGTTGGGAATGTGATGGGTCATCACACCCATCGAGGGTGTTCATCCGGGGATCAGGCCCTCGTCCGTCAGCAGCGCCTTTACCTGGTGCATGCTCGTGGCCTGGTCGGGCAGCACGAGGTGTCCGGCTTGTTGAGCTCGTCCATGTGGGCGTCGGCGACTTCGTACTGGCCCTCGCCCAGAATTCGGATGATCATGGTTTCCCCCTAGGGACGGTGCGGATCGCGGCTCTCCACGGCTGGCGGGGCGGCGGACGAGGTGAGCTGGGCCTTCATCCGGGCCAGCTCCCTGTCCACGTCGCCGCCGGCTGTGATGGCCTCCAGTTCGGCCTGGATGTCGTCACGGCCGGCGGGGAGGGTGGCGTCTCCAGTGCGCCGGAGTCGATCAGTTCGTCCAGGGCGCCCGCGCGAGCCTGCAGTGGTTCGGTCTTGTCCTGTGCTCGCTGCATGGCCATTCCGATATCGCCCATCTCCTCGCCGATACCGGTGACGGCCTCGGTGATGCGGGTCTGGGCCTGGGCCGCGGTGTAGGTGGCCTTGATGGTCTCCTTGCGGGTGCGGAACGACTCCACCTTGGTCTGCAGGCATTGCGAGGCGAAGGTGAGTTTGGCCTCCTCCGCCTGCAGTGATGCGGGCTGGCCCTGCAGATCGGCGAGTTGGGAGGCCGCGGCCGTACGCCGGGTCAGCGCCTCCCGGGCGAGGTCTTCGCGCCCTGCGGCCAGTGCTCCTGCTGTGCCTGTGCCTGCAGCTTGTCGGAGGACTGCTGCAGGTGGTGCATCTGCAGCAGCCACGCGCTTGCGACTGGTGGCCACATCGGCCACGCCGCGCCGTACCTTGTGCAGCAACTCCACCTGCTGGGTGTAGGAGTAGTCCAGCACCTCGCGGGGGTCTTCTGCCTCGTCCAGGGCCTTGTTCGCCTTGGCCCGGAACAGCGTGGTGATGCGGTCGGCGATGGTGCTCATGACGGCCCGCCTCCTCACCTGGGTGCGGATTGTCGGGCAGACGTACAGTGCCAGGCTCCGCCTGGCCGTGCGGTGTCACAAACCTCCGGGTCGGCCACTGCCGGTTCCTTGGCCGTGGGTGCCCGCAGAGACGTGCCGGGCGCCGACGTGCGGTGTTTCCAGCATGCGCGGAGCCGGGCGGGAAGGCGGACTGCGGTATGTGGCGGGCATGCGGCACGGAAGGACGCACCGGGTGCGGTTACGCCGGGGCGATCGGGTCAAGGTGGCTTGCCACCCCGTTCGCAATTCAACCGGTTTGCTCGCTTTTATGCCGTTTCGTTAACGGGGCGCTGGTTAGTCGAGGGAGGTAGGCCAGAACCCGGCTTTAGAGGCGGGCAATGAGACCGAGCACCGGGGGCGCAGAGCCCCGCGGTGGGGTATGAGCTGAAGCCGCAGAGGGTCCAGCTGTCAACCGAGGCCCGCGGTGGGCGGCGCCCCGGAGAAGGAGAGACCCCATGAGTGACATGGTCAACACCGGGCGTGCCCAGCAGGCTGGGCAGACAGCCAGGCAGGAGGCGTCGGCCACGGCCGGCCAGGTCAAGCAGGCGGCCGGTGAGATCGCCGGCACGGCCACCGAGCAGGTGAAGACCGTAGCCGGTCAGGCCAGGGAACAAGCTGGTGCGGCTGTCCGCGATCTGCGCGAGCGGGTCAGCGAGCAGGCCGACAGCCAGGCGAAGCGCGGAGCCGCGAATGTGCGGCAGTGGGCGGACGACCTGGCCGGTCTTGCGGAGAAAGCAGACAGCGATTCCCCCGCACAGCGCCTGATCGCCGAGGTGGCCGAGCGCGGTCGGCGTGCCGCCGACTACGTGGACCAGCAGGGTGTGGAGGGGCTGGTCGGGGATGTGCAGGACTTCGCCCGTCGGCGGCCGGGCGCCTTTCTGGGTGGTGCGGCGCTGACCGGGTTCGCCGTCGGACGGTTGGCCAAGGCGGGCAGCAAGACAGACGGCCCGCGTCCCGGTCCCTCGGCGCAGCCCCCGGCTGCGGGCGATAAGAGCCTGCAAGCGGCGCACGTGCCGCCAGAGCTGCCGGGCTGAGCGGAAGGTGGTGTGAGATGTCGTCTCTCTCGCCGCAGTTCCAGCGGCCACGGGCGCAGGACGACCAGGACACCTCGGTGGGCGAGCTGTTGTCCGCAGTGACATCCGATGTGCAGCAGCTGTTCCGGCAGGAAGTGGAACTGGCCAAGGCCGAGGTCAAGCAGGAGGCCAACAAGGCGGGCAAAGCGGCCGGGATGTACGGCGGTGCCGGCTTCGCCGGATACATGGTGGCCCTGCTGGTGACGCTCGCGGCGATGTTCGGCCTGGGCAACGTCATGGACCTCGCCTGGGCCGCGCTGATCGTCACCGCGCTGTGGTCGGTGATCGGCTTGATTCTCTACCGCCGGGGCCGTCAGCGGATGCGCGGCGTGTCACCGAAGCCGGAACAGACCCTGGAGACACTCAAGGAGGACGCGCAATGGGCACGGCACCCGACCAGGTAAGAGCCGATATTGAATCCACCCGGGCAAGGCTGTCCGAAGACGTATACCGGCTGGCCGACCATGCCCGCCCCCGCAGGATGGTGCGGCGCCGCACCCGCCGGGTCCGCGGCGCACTGTCGGGGATGCGGGAGCGGGTGATGGGTACCGCATCGGAGGTCACCGGCCAGGTCACCGACCGCACACGGCAGGCAGCCCAGTCGGTCCAGGACACCACCGGCCAGGCCGCGGACACGGCACGTGAGGCGGCAGGGACCGCCACCGACACTGCCCGGCAGGCCGTCGAGCAGGCGGGGGAGGTTGCACGGCAGGCCCCCCAGCAGGCGGTGCAGCAGACCCAGGGCAACCCGCTGGCGGCCGGCCTGATCGCCTTCGGCGCAGGACTGCTGACCGCATCGCTCCTGCCGAGCTCCCAGGCCGAGCAGCAAGCGGCGACCCAGATCGCGGACCGGGCAGGCCCGGCGGTCGAGCCGGTCAAGCAGGCCGCGGTGGAGTCCGCCCAGGAGCTCAAGGAAGACGCCGCCCAGGCGGGCCGGGAGGCGGCTCGGGAGGTCAAGGACACCACGGCCGAGGCCGCCCGTGCCACCAGGGAAGAGGCCAAGGAGCAAGCCGGGCAGGTCACCGAGCAGGCCCGTCAGTCCGCACAGACCACGACCGAGGAAGCACGCGGGCAGACCCGCAGCTCCGGACCGTGAGGACGCCGCCGCACGAGCAGACCAAAGGGTGCCGCTCGTGCGCGTGCACACCGCAACGGCGGGCCTACAGGCACGGCCGTCACCCACGCCGACCCGATGGCGTGCATGTAACTCCGGGACCTGTGGAGCGGCGGCTTGGCATCCGGCAAGTGCAAGCGCCTGCCCGGTGGCCGACCATGCTGCGGTCAAGGGACAAACCGGCCTCCGGGCCTCACCTCCGGCGCGCAGTCGGGCCCTCGACTTCGCCGTTGCTGGGAGATGGCCGTGCTGCTGCCACAGTCGGAGCAGCACCGCACCGGCGTATCCGGGCTTGTGATCGAGGGTGACGGTCCGTCCGGTGGCCTTCGCTCCCATGCGCTTGAGCCGGGTGGTCAGATCAGGACCGGTCAGGATCTTCCGTACGCTCGGTACGTGGAGGTGGATTGTTCCGGACGGACTATGGGAGACGCGAAGCCGCTGATCCCTCCGTCGAGAGTGCGACCACAGGGTGGCGGAACGCAGGACACGCCTGATGAGACGCTGTTCGCGGCCATCGTCCACGTCCTGGTCAGTCTTGGGCCCGGGGCGTTTCGGCGGCCGCCGAAACGACGCTCGTCCTACTTGGCCGGGAAGAGCCGCAGCTTCGCGGTGTCCCCCGCGATGGCGAGAACGGCGATCGACAGCTCGTTGACGGTCGAGGGCCCGCCCTGGTCGGGGCGCTGCCCGAGCAGGTTGGAGGTGAATCCGCTCGCGTCGACCGAGCTGAGGTCCACGCCCTCGGCGCCGACGGCGCTCACCGTGAACGGTCCCGCCCGAAGGCCGGCGGCGCGCGGGATCTCGGTGCCCTTCGTCACGACGACCGTGCAGCTCCCGTCCGCACACGCCCCCAGCTCGGCCGGTGTCGACGGCGTCATCGGCTTCACCGCGGTCGGCGAAGGCGACGGCGACGAGGAGGGCTTCGTGGGCGTGGGCGAGGCGGGCGACGGTTCGGCCGAACGCGACGGTGTGGCTCGCGTGGGCGCCCCCGCGTCGTCGCCCGAGTCGGAGCCGCAGCCGGTCAGCGCGGCGGCGAGCGCCAGGAGGGCGCAGACGGTCCCCGCCGTACCGCGCGCCGCGGACAGCCTGGCCGTACGGCGGCGGGCCGATGATTCCGGTGTGGTCATGGGACCGTTCTATAGGCGGGTGTCCGGGAGGGGTCCCGCGCGCCCGTCACCCCGGTGTCGGCCCTCCTGCCGATACGGGCGGCCGTAGGCGCGGGCCTGCCTCGGTCAGCCAGGGCTGGTTGGAGCGGGACCTGTCGTACTCACTGATGACGGCTTCCAAGGTGCCGTCGGTACGACGAACTCCCCTGCCGGCACGGCCGTCCCGGTGAGCGTGACCGTCGCGTCGTCCGCGACGGTGATCTCCAACTCATCACCGGGTCGTGCACGGCGACGGTGCAGGCGAGGAAGGCGGAAAGGATCCGCAGCGTGGCGGCTGCGTTGACGTGTACGGGGCGCTCGGGGGCCTGCACGGGTTCGTCCGTCCGAAGCTCCGGGACCCCTCCCAGACGGAGGGTCGCACCATGCGGGTACCCAGACCGTTCTCGCGACCGGGGGAGATCAGCATGAGCGACCCGACGTACGCCGCCGGCCCGGTGGTTCCGGAGCCCACACCGGCCGAGGGCAGGGCCTACGACCCAGTGGCCGTCGCCCTCGGCAACGCCTCCCTGCTCGGCGTCGGCTATCTGCTGATGCGGCGGTGGAGACTCGCCGTCGCCGCCGTGGCCGGCACGGTCGTGCTGGTCACCCGGCTGGTCTCGACCGAAGCGGCGTCGTACGAGATCGCCGTGCTCGTGTGGTGGGCGGCCGTCGTCATCCACGGGTGGTACCTGGCCGGCAGAGGCGCCGACCGGGTCGCGGTGCGCCGTCAGCGTCTGGTAGCGCTCGGCGTCACGCTGCCGGTGCTGCTGACCTTGGGGCTCCTGCGGTACGACGCCTCCCGGATCGGGCAGAGCGTCACCGTTGCCCGTGAGCGCGGCGACTGCGCGGGGGTGTTGAGCGGCCAGGACGAGGTGGGGTTCGGGCACCGCATCGCCGACGCGCCACTCGCCGCCCGCGGCGACGAAGCCGTACGGGCATGCGAGCGGCTGCAGACGGCCCGGACCGAGCTGTCCACCGCGCTGACCGGGGACACCGACGCCCTGGAAGACGGCTTCGGCACCCTCGCCTCGGTGCTCGCGGAGCCCGGGAACGACAAGACGGTCGAGACGACCCTGAACGGATTCCTCCGCGGCCTGCCCGCCAAGGATCCGTGCGACACCGTCACCGTCACCGACTGGCTCCGCGATCGCAAGCGCGGCGACGACGTTCTGGACCGGACCGCCGACACGGTCGAACGGACCGAGCCCGCCGCGCTCGTCGGATGCGGCGACGACCTCATGGCCAAGGACAGCTGGGAGGCGGCCCGCACGCATTACAACCAACTGCTCGACCGATACCCCGACGACGGCCTCGCGGACCAGGCCCGCAAGGGCGCCAGGAAGGCGACACTGAGCATCGAGCTGGCCAACGTCCAGGACCTGCTCGCGGGCGGGTCCGGCTCACAGCCCGAGTACTGCTCCAGCCCGGCGAAGTACAGCGGTGCCAAGCCCATGGGCAAGGGCACCAACCGCGCGCTGTTCTATGCCTACGACGAGTACAACACCGACTTCTCCGAGCAGCTCCCCGGGTCCTGGAAGGCGGGCGGCGCCGCTGATGCCACCCTGGTGGTCTGCATGGGCGAGCAGACCTACGGAAGCTCCGTCGAGACCTGCTCGTACTACAAGAGCGGGTCCTCCGGCGCCTCCGCGAACGTGACCTTCCACAAGATCGCGGTCCCGGTGAAGGTGTACGAGTTGCGCACGGGCAAGCTCGTCGCCAAGCGCACGATCCAGATCAGCGGCGAGAGCTGCCCGTGGTCCATCTACACCTCCGCGAACTCGACGAGCGAGTACGTGACGGAGTCCAAGTCCGATGTGCGGTCCGCCTTCAAGCCGCTGGTCGTCCGGTGAGCGGCGGCGCGGACCGTGGCTGGCCGTGCTGAGGCCGGCCACCGGCTCGGCGCCGGAGCGGCTGGTCGTGGTTCTGGTCCTGGATCCCGTTGATGACAAGTGAGGGGATGGACGTGCCTGCACGAGTGAAGCGCGTCGCGACGGCGATGGTGGTGGTGGTCGTGGGTGTACTGGCCGTCGGCGGTTGTTCGTCGGACAGGGACACGGACACGGTCACGGCCACATCCGAGGCCAAGCCGTCGCCCAGCGCCTCCAAACCCACCAAGCCCGCTGAGCCCGCCGAGCCCGCGTCCTCGAGCCCGTCCCCGACCGGCCCGCTGCCCAAGGCCGAGGACGGCGAGGACACCGGAGCCTGCAAGGACGGGAACTGCGAGATCCTCGTCACCGAGCCGGTGGACGTCGTGATCGGCGACGGGTATCTGCACGTGATCGTGAAGTACTCCACAGTCACCCTCATGCGCTTCGATTCCTCGGGATTCCTGGGCTATGTGAGCTTCGGCGACGGCGGGGAAGCCGCGTTCTCCACAGCGGGCGGCAAGGAGACCACCGTCGACGCCACCGCGGTCAACAAGGAGGGCGCCGTACTGGAGTTCAGTACGAGGTAGCTCCGCAGGGGGAGAAGGAGGCTGAAGCTTCCCTTGGACGGGAGACCAGATGCGGCGACGCCTCCCGTGTCATCGCGCGCGGAGTCCGGCGGCGGCCGAGGCCGCGAGATCCTCGGCCATCCCGCAGAGCTCGTCCGTGGGCCGCCCGCCGCCGACATCCAGGCGCACCATCTCGGCGGCCGTCTCGGCGCCCTGGCCGCTGTACCTGTGGTCCTCGACGAAGGCGGTGCAGGTGTCGCCGGCGTCGTTCGGTTCGACGACGGTGCGGTATCCGCTGAGAGTGAGGGCCGTGCCGTCCTGGGCGGACTTGGGCTGGTCGCGGAAGAAGCTCACCTCCGCATCCAGCTCGTCGACGTCGCTCGACCACTCGCAGCTCCAGTTCGCGACCCCGACGTCCGGCACGTCGACCTTGAGGCCGGGTACGACGGACAGCGCCTTGGCGTCGAGGAGCTCGCAGGCGTTCGCCCAGGCCAGCGACCGCTGTGGGTAGGCCGGTGAACGGCGCGGGACCGGACCACGGTCCAAGACCTCGGCCGCGCTCGTGGCGGCCTTGTCGGCGACCGTGCACAGCGTCGCGTTGCCGCCGGTCACCGAGCCCTTGCCCATGTTGGCGCGGACCTCGACCAGGGCGTCCTCGCTGCCGCCGCCGGCGGTCAGCAGCCGTTTGCACTCGTCGCTCTCCGCCTCGTCCTCGCGGATGCCGATCTGCCCGACGGTGCGGAAGGGCCTGGACCCTTCGGGCGGCGAGCCCCGAAGGAGGCGGACCGACACGTCGATCCGGGTCCTGTCGTCGATGCCCACCAGCACGTCGCAGCGGTCGAAGTTCCCGTAGTCCACGTCCACGCGGACCTCTCCGTCCCGGCCGCCGAACTGGTCGAGAGCGGCGGGGTCGGCCAGGGCGCACACGTCCGCCGTGCGCGGATCGCCGATCAGGGTCCGCGTCCGCGCCGACCCGCTCTGACCGGGCCCGGGGGTGGCCGCCCCGCCGGCGCCGTCGTCGGGGATGACGACGAGTCCCAGAGCCAGTACGGCGCCCGCGCCGAGCGCGGCCGCGATCAGGGACCGGCGCCGACGCCCGGTGACGGTGGCGGCCGTGGTCCGAGGGGCTTTCGGCTCGGCTCCGGCGAGCTCCTCCAGTAACCGCTTGGCCTCGGAGGCGTCGGGGCGTTGCCGAGGGTCGCGCCGGAGCATGGCGGTGAGCACGGGGTACAGCGTTCCCACGGCGTCGGGATCCATCGCGACGAAGCCCTGCTCGGCCCGCTGGTGCCTCAGCCGCTCGGTGTTCTCCCAGGAGTCCGGGGCCTCTTGGCGGTCGTCGTCCTCCTCGGGCTCGCTGCCACGCGGCGGCACACCGGTGACCAGGGCGTGGAGGGTGGCGCCCAGGCAGAACACGTCCGAGGCCGGCCGAGGAACGTTGCCCCGGGCCAGTTCGGGGGCGGCGTAGTCCGGGGTGTAGCTGTACGGGCCGTTGACCGTGATGGTCTCGCTGCCGCCGGCCCTGTAGGCGGCCCCGAAATCCAGCAGCTTCGCGTCACCGCGCCGGGTGAGGCCGATGTTGGCGGGCTTGACGTCGCAGTGGACGATGCCCTCCTCGTGCAGGGCGGCCAGCGCGTCGGCGAGTTGGGCACCGATACGGGCCGCCCGCGCGGGAGAGACCGTCGGCTGCCGGTCCAGCCCGCCGCCGGGCACGTACTCCATGACGAACCAGTACGTGTCCGCCCCGTCCCCGCCCGGCGGCACGGTGACGACGTCGAACAGGGTCACGACGTGGGGGTGGTCGCGGAACTTGGCCATGGCGCGCGGTTCGCCCAGCAGCCGCCGCACCGCGGTCTCGCCCTCGCCGTCCGTCCGCTCGGGTTTGAGTGCGACGTCCTGGCCGACGACCTTGTCGTGGGCCAGCCACACGTCGCCGCCCCGCCCCGCGCCGATGACTTCCTTGAGGACATAGCGGTCGGCGAACTCGTCCCCGGAACGCACTGGTCTTCCCCCCATCGGTCGAGTCCGGAACACACAAGGCCCGAGCCGTGCGCGCCGGTCAAACGTACTGCGTACTGTGGACCGTACGCAGTGTCTACCCAGACCCTTCATCAGTCGCACGCATGCGTAGCGGCTCAGGGGTTCCGGGACCCCTCCCGTGAACGGCGCCTACGGTATGCGCCGGCACCCGTCGAACACCCCCACAGGGAGGCACCCCTCCATGCCCAGCACCCGGACCGTCCTGCTGGCGTGCGTCACCGCCGCCGTCTCCACCGCCACGTTCACGCTGTCCGCGCACGCCGACGCCCTGGCGGTGCGTAAGCCGGCGGTCGCCGACTGCACGTACCCCTCCGAGGTCCTCGACCTGACGAACTGGAAGCTCACCCTGCCCACCGGCGACGACGAGGACCCCACCGAGATAACCCAGCCCGAGCTGGCGACGTTCTCGGCCAAGCCCTGGTTCCGGGCCGAGTCCAAGTGCGACGCGGTCAGATTCCGGGCCGCCGTCAACGGTGTGACGACCGGAGGTTCCAGCTACCCGCGCGCCGAACTGCGTGAGATGACCGACGGCGGCGAGGACGAAGCCGAATGGTCCACCACGGACGGCACCCACACGCTCGTGGTCAGGGAGGCGTTCACGGCACTGCCCGAGGAACGGCCGTACCTGGTCGGCGCACAGGTACACGGCGGGGACGACGACGTCACCGTCTTCCGACTCGAAGGCAGCAGCATCTACATCACCGACGGCGACGACCGCCACCACCACCTCGTCACCGACGACTACGAGTTGGGCACCGAGTTCGAGGCCCGGTTCGTGGCCGAGGACGGTGCGATCGACGTGTACTACAACGGCCGCCTCGAGACCACGATCGCGCACGACGGCGACACCAACTACTTCAAGGCAGGGGCCTACACCCAGGCCAACTGCGACAACTCCGAGCCGTGCGCCGACGACAACTACGGCGAGGTCCGCATCTCCCGCATCGAGGTCACCCACTCCTGACCGGCGCACGGCTTCTGGGAAAGGCCCCGGGGTCGCCAGGTCCACCCAGCCGTGCTCGCGCGGATCCCGGCCCACAGCCGGCAGGTCCCGCGCTCCGTCTGCGCGGGCGCCGGTGATGGCCCGCCAGCGTGAGACCATGTTCAGCACCGCGTCCGGCAGCCCGGCCTCCCGCAGCACGTCGGCGACGAGCAGTCCGCAGGCGATCGGCCCGTCCTCGCTCGGCTTGAGGAGCACCGTGCCGGCGCACTCCTCTCCTGGCACCGCTGCGCGCCAGCGGGACCGTCCAGTAAGCGCCGCAGTGCGCTGCTCAGCATCCTGGCCGGGACCGCCGACCGCGAGGGCGTACGCGTAGGGCCGGCCGATGCCCACGGCCGTCGCACCGAGGGCGAGCGGCTTGACGACGTCCGTGCCAGCGCCGGGATGCCTCCGTTGGCCTGACGACCGCCGTGGTTCGAGTAGTAGATGCCGTCGGCACCGAGGTCGATGGCCTTGCGGGCGTCGTCGGGGTGACTGATGCCCTTGACGACCACCGGCAGGATCGTCGCTTCGCGGATCCAGGAGAGATCGTCCCGGGTCAGGACCAGGGACCCGCCGTCCGCCCGAAGACAACACCCGTCGTCAGGGGTTCGCCGCCATCCGGGTCACCCTGAACGGCCGGCCACCTCCCCGTCACCGGCCGCGTCACGACCGCACGTCATCCGCGCTCCTGAGCGTCCGTCCGGCAACGACGCCGGACGGACGCACGTGTCGGCGAGCTCGCGCGATCTGTCGGGGTCAACTCTTGCCGAGCAGTCGCCAGATCTGGTTCTTCTTGGTGCTCAGTGCACTCGCGGGGTCGCAGGGCCACTGGTGGATCTTCGCGCCGACCGCGGTGGAGATCTGGCTGACGTCGACGCACTTACCGCTGTGGACCGCAACCAGTTGGTAGTCCTTGCCGTTGCCGAGCGCGGTCACCGGGCGCAGCGTGAACTGCTGGTTGGTGCCGCCGTTGCAGGTCCACTGGCCGACGGCGGCACCGTCGGCGGTGGAGGCGCCGGACACGTCCAGGCACTTGTCGCTGTGCTCGTTGACGATCGTGTACGTGTCCGCCTTGCCGGAAACCGGCTTGAGGTCGAGCATCTGCTGGTAGCCGCCCTCGCAGTCATACTGCTGGTACTGCGGGCCGTTGGCGGTGGACAAGTTGGTGTCGTCGAGGCACTGGCCGCTGTGCTGGACGACGGCGACCGTGGAGATCGTGGTGTTCGACGGCGGGAGCAGGGTGACGGTGTAGCCGTCCCTGGCGTCCGTCCACGGGACGCTCACCGACGCGGAGTTGCCGCTGACGGTGAGGGTCTGGTCGGAGACGGTGACCGGGCCGGTCACCGCGGCGCCACCGTTGTTGGGGATGCGCTGGACGACCGCGCGGACCCGGCCGTTCTCCACCACGGACGTGGTGTCGAGCCTGTTGAGGGCGACGGTCACGGTTCCGGTGTTGCCGTTGCTGCCGAGCAGGATCTTGGCGTTCCTCGCCGAGTTGTCCTTGGTGGCCAGGCCGTCGGTGCCGGTACCCGGGACGAAGTTCACGATGTTGCCGGTCTGGGAGCCGTAGTACCGGTAGAGGAACCACTCGCCCAACGGCAGGTACTGCCCGGCGCTGTTCTTGGTGAGCAGGTTCGCCTGGAAGTCGTGCAGGTTGTTCGTGGAGGCCCAGTTGGCGCGCAGGCCGTCGGCGCCGGCCCGCTCGAGACGGGAGATGTACCAGCCGCCACGGCCCGGGGTCTGCTCGTCGGGGTTGGCGTACTCGTTGACCTGGAACGGCCGACTGGTGGTCATCGACCGGGCCGCCAGCTTCGACCTGACCGCGCCCGCGTCCACGACCGGGTCGCCGGGCAGGTCGTGCCAGCTGTAGATGTCCGGCTCGACGTTGTTCGCCTTGACGTAGTCCAGGTACGTGTTCCACCAGGACGAGCCGCCCGACGCGGGCTTGCCGGCGGTGCTGGGGCCGACGACGACCGCGTTCGGGAAGACCGCCCGGATCCTCTGGTAGGCCCGCTTCCACATCTCCAGGTACTGGGCCTGCGGCCGGTCCCAGAAGGGATACCAGTCGGGTTCGTTCCAGATGTCCCACTGGATGTCGGTCATGCCGGCCGCCTTCGCGTCGGCGAGGAGGCGGTCGTAGAAGGCGTCGAAGCGGGACCAGTCGCCGTTGTCACCGGGGAACGTGGGGCTGCTGCTGCCGGTCCCGTCCGAACCCCACAGGTCGTGCGGCAGGATGACGAAGGTGCCGCCCAGCGCCTTGGTGCGCTGGTACTGGGCGCGGGTGGAGTTCCACCGGCGGTCGTACTTGCCGACGACCCAGCCGCCGGGGCTGTCGAGCTGGGCGCCGCCGGCCCGCATGAACTGCCACTTGATGTCCTTGTAGAAGTGCTCCTGGGGCAGGGAGCCGTTCTCGGACATTCCGTAGATCGTCCCCGAGGCGCGGTAGGTGGGGGCGCCCCCGGCGGTGGCGAAGTCGACCGCGACGGTGGTGTCGGCGGCCTGCGCCGCCGTGCCGGGGAGGAGGACAGCCGCGACCGACGCGCAGAGCGTGGCGACCACGGTGGTCCTGCCTGGGCGGCGTCCTGCGGAGCTGGATTGCCCCTTGCGTCTGGTCGGGGCGAGGGTGCGGGGCATACGCATGTGATCTCCCGAGAAGGTGGTGGTGCCGTGGGCACCGGCGGGGCTCAGGTGGCCTCGGCAGCCGTCTTCCTGGCTGGAGCGGCGTGCCGGGTTCAATGGGTGCCGCCCGCAGGAGGGAAGGCGGCGGAGGGAAGCCGGTGAGGGAAGGCGGCGGAGGGAAGCCGGTGGGGGAAGGCGGCGGAGGGGCCGGGCCAGGCCCAGGGAGAGGTCAGGCCGGGGGGGGAGGCGCGAGTCTCTCGGAGTGGGTGGCCCGCCCGGGGCTCCGACGTGTGGTCGGCGTGTCGGATCAGCCCATGCCCTGGAGGCGCCAGATCTGGTTCCTCTTGTTGTTCAGGGCGCTCGCCGGGTCACAGGTCCACTGGTGGATCTTCGCCCCGGGAGTCGTCGAGATCCCGCTGACGTCGACGCACTTGCCGCTGTGGGCGGCGACCAACTGGTAGTCCTTGCTGTTGCCGAGCGCGGTCACCGGGTTGAGGATGAACATCTGGTTCGTCTGGCCGTTGCACGTGTACTGCCCCACGGCCGCGCCATCGGCCGTCGAGGCCCCGGCGACGTCCAGGCACTTGCCACTGTGCTCGTTCACCACCGTGTAGGTGTTCGCCCGGCCGGTCACCGGCTTGAAGTCCAGCATCTGCTGGTAGCCGCCCTCGCAGTGGTACTGCTGGTACTGCGTGCCGTTGGCCGTGGACAGGTTGGTGTCGTCCAGGCACTGACCACTGTGCTGCGCCACGGCCACCGTGGACACCGTGGTGTTCGACGGCGGCAGCAGCGTGACCGTGTAGCCGTCCGAGGCATTGGTCCACGGCACGCTCACCGAGGCCGAGGTGCCGCTCACGGTCAGGGTCTGGTCCGAGACGGTCACCGGACCGCTCACGGCGCCGCCGCCGTTGTTCGGGATGCGCTGCACGATCGCGCGGACCCGGCCGTTCTCCACCGTCGAGGTCGTGTCGAGCCGGTTGAGGTTGACGGTGACCGTGCCGGTGTTGCCGTTACTGCCCAGCAGGATCTTCGCGTTCCGGGCCGAGTTGTCCTTCGTCGCCAGGCCGTCGGTGCCGGTGCCCGGGACGAAGTTCACGATGTTTCCCGTCTGCGAACCGTAGTAGCGGTACAGGAACCACTCCCCCAGCGGCAGGTACTGGCCGGCGCTGTTCTTGGTGAGCAGGTTCGCCTCGTTGTCGTGCAGGCTGCTGCCCATGGCCCAGTTGGCCCGCAGACCGTCCGCACCGGCACGCTCCAGACGCGCGATGTACCAGCCACCCCGGCCCGGGGTCTGCTCGTCGGTGTTGCCGTACTCGTTGATCTGGAACGGGCGGCTGGTCGTCATGGACCGCGCCGACAGCTTGGAGCGGACGGCGCTCGCATCGGCGACGGGGTCGCCGGGCAGCGTGTGCCAGCTGTAGATGTCCGGCTGGACGTTGTTCGCCTTGACGTAGTCGAGGTACGTGTTCCACCAGCCGGAGGAGGCGCCGCCGGGGCTCCGGTAGGTGCTGGGGCCGACGACGACCGCGTTCGGGAACGCTGCCCGGATCTTCTGGTAGGACCGCTTCCACATCTCCAGGTACTGGGCCTGCGTCCGCCCCCAGAAGGGAGTGTTGTCCGGCTCGTTCCAGATGTCCCAGTCGACGGTCATGTTGTTCGCCTTGACGTCCCCGATCAGCTGGTCGAGGAAGGCGTCGAATCTGGTCCAGTTCCCGTTGTCACCCGGCCAGCCCTGGGTGGTGGTGCTGTCGGCGCCCCACAGGTCGTGCGGAAGCAGGACGAAGGTGCCGCCGAGGGAGACGGTCCGCTTGTACTGGGCGAGGGTGGAGTTCCAGCGGGTCTGGTAGTCGGCGAGACTGGTGCCGTAGCCCCCGCTGTTGAGCTGGGCGCCGCCGGCCCTCATGAACTTCCACTTGATGTCCTTGTAGAAGTGGTCCTGCGGCAGCGCGGCGTCCGGGGTCATCCCGTAGATCGTCCCCGAGGCCCCGTACGCGGGAGCGCCGCCGGCGGTGGAGAAGTCGACGGCCACGGAGGTGTCGGCGGCGTGTGCCGGCGTGCCGGGGAGGACGACAGCGGCGGCAACGGACGCGAGCAGTGCGGCGAGCCCGGTGGCCGTACGCGGGTGCGATCCCGTCCGGACGGGTCTGCCGCTGCGTCCGACGCGGGGAAGGGGGCGGGGTACGTGGTGCATGGCGGATCTCCCGGGGATGGAGTGATGCTGCCTGGGCGGGGCGCCCAGGGGGTCTGTCAGCCGCCTGCGTGCGCGGCGGGCGCGGTGTGCCGGAGCTCGTGGGCTTCGGCGAGGAGGAGGTAGCCGGCGGCGGTCCACGTGTAGGCGCGGTCACGCAGGCCCTCACCGGTGAGGGCGTCGAAGTTCTCGGCGAAGCCGTGGGCCTCGCACAGGGCGCGGAAACGGGCGCTGATCTCGTCCGCGAGCCGGTGGTGACCGGCGCGGCGCAGGCC
Organism: Streptomyces sp. NPDC002787; assembly: GCF_053592095.1. Taxonomy (NCBI): domain Bacteria; kingdom Bacillati; phylum Actinomycetota; class Actinomycetes; order Kitasatosporales; family Streptomycetaceae; genus Streptomyces; species Streptomyces sp. NPDC002787. The sequence continues at coordinate 155,379 of NZ_JBSFVC010000015.1, forward strand.
GTCCTCGACGAGAACGGTGGACGGCGCCCAGATCGGGCCGCGCCAGTAGCCGTCGGCCAGGTAGTGGGGTGACGTGGGGAGTTCGGTGGCCAGGCCGTACGGGGTCAGATGGGCCCTGATGCGGTCGGCCAGTACGGTGGCGATCTCGTCCGGCAGATGCTCACCCAGCGCGATGGGCATCAGGTCGAGGAGGCTGGTGCTGCTCCAGGTCTCCCCTGTGCCGGCCGACCGGGCGGCGAACCTGTCCCCGGTCCAGAGCTGGTCCAGCAGCGCCGTCCGGATCTCCTCGGCGGTGCGCGCCCACCGGTCGGCCTCGTCCGGCTTGCCCAGTTCACCGGCGATGTCGGCCAGTTGGTGGAGTTGGAGGACGAGAAAGGCGGCGAGGTCAGCGGTGACGACCACACGTCCGGGGTCGAAGGTGGTGGCGTTGTCCCAGCCGCTGTCGTTGCCGTGCTGGTAGTGGGGCAGGGCGGCGCCGGGGGCGCGCCGTGCGGTGAGCCAGAACTCCGTCCAGCGTTCCAGCCGCTCGTACACCTCGGTCAGTTCGGCCCGGTCGAGGGGTGTCGGCAGCCTGCGGCGCAGGTGGCCGAAGGCCCAGCCGTGGATGGGCGGTTTGACGAAGTTGTAGAGGACCTCGGAGTGGGTGACCGAGTCCGGCAGGGCGCCGCTCTCGTCCTGGTGGTCGAAGGGCAGGTGGAACTGGTCCAGGGCCAGCTCGGGTGAGGCCGGGGCCAGGGCGAGGGCGTTGAAGCAGTGGTCCCAGCTCCAGACCTTGTCCATCCAGTGCTTGGACATCAGCACGCCGGGGCGGGTGACCAGGCCCTTCGCCTCCACGGTCGCCGACCAGACGACGTAGGCGGCGAGTTCGGCGGCCGGGGTGGCGGCCGAGCGCCAGGGAGCGACGGCGTCCACGAAGTCCGCGAAGGCCTCCTGGGCCTTGGCCACGATGTCGTCGAAGATCGCCGAGGACACGTAGGCCGGGCGTGCGGTGTCGAGTTCCTCGATCGCGAGCTCCCAGACGCCGTCCGCCTGCGCGGTCACGGTGAGACCGCGGTCGGACCGGCCCAGGGCCTGGTCTCCGACCGTCTCCGCGATGGTGCCGGACAGCACGGTGACGCGGTAACGGCGACCGGTCTCGTACGACGTGAACACATGCCCGTCTGTCGCCGGGTCGTGGAAGAAGTACGTGCCACTGAACGGGGTCAGGGTCTGCGCGGCGGCGAGGATCGCGAAGTCCAGGCCGTTGCCCCGCAGGCGTACGGTGTCCGGCGCCTCGTAGGCGAGCTCGACGCGGCCGCTCTCGCCGATCCAGCCGAGCAGGCCCGGTGTCGCCTCGACGCGGGTCTCGGCCCGCTCGCCTCTCGCCGTGTCCAGGGGGACCAGGCGCAGGACGGCGTGCATGCCGTTCTGGTGCGAGACGAGGTGAAGGTCCTCGGCGTACGTCTTCTCCGCCACCACGGGCGAGATGTCGAACCAGGATCCGTACGCGCTGAACGGGATGTCGTGGACGGAGAAGGTCGGGCCGGGAAGGGCGGCGGTCATGCGGTGTGACTCGTTTCTGGAGCAGGGGGGCCGGCCGGCGCGTGAACGCACCGGCCGTCGTGGCGGATTGGGGGCTCAGTCCTTGACGGCGCCCGTGGTCACACCGGCCGCCACATAGCGCTGGGCGAGGACGAGGATCACCGCGGCCGGCAGGGACGCGACGACGGCGGTGGCCATGATGGCGTTCCACTCCTGGTTGTTGTTGCCGATGTAGTGGTAGATGCCGAGGGTGATCGGCTCGTGGGCGCCGCCGTTGACCAGGGTGTTGGCGAACACGAAGTCGGACCAGGACCACAGGAAGGCGAACAACGAGACCGTGACGACGGCGTTGCGGCTCATCGGCAGGACGATCGACCAGAAGGTCCGCAGGGCCTTCGCTCCGTCCATCTGCGCGGCCTGGAGCAGTTCACCGGGGATGCCGGACATGAACGCGGTGAAGATGAGCACCGCGAAGGGGACGGCCAGGGTGGAGTCGGCGACTATCAGGCCGGGGACGGACTGGAGCAGACCGAGCTGGAGATAGATGGCGTAGAAGCCCATCGCCATGATGATGCCGGGGATCATCTGGGCGGCCAGCAGGACGAAGCTCAGCAGACCGCCGCCGCGTGGGCGCAGCTTGGCCAGGGCGTAGCCGGCGGGCGCGGCAAGGGCCACGGTCAGCACGACGGTACCGAGGGCGACGGCGAGGCTGGTGCCGAGGTAGGGCAGCTGCTCGTCGAGGACGGTGCGGTAGCCGGCCAGGGTGCCGTGGGTCGGGAACAGGTCCGGAGGGCTCTTGCGCATGTCCTGGTCGCGGGTCAAGGACACGTTGACCATCCAGTAGACCGGGAAGAGCATGATCCCGGTCAGCAGCAGGCCGATGGCAGTCTTCCAGCCTGTTTTCCTGACAGCGCCTGTTTTCCTCACAACGCCTGTATTGCTGACAACGCCTGCTTTCATGACAGCGCCTGCTTTCGCTGGACTCGGACGTAGATCAGGCCGAACACCAGGGCCGCGACGACGAGCAGGTTGCCGACGGCCGCGCCCGGGCCGAAGGCGGGCAGGAGGTTGCCGAAGCCGAGCTGGTAGGACCAGGTGGCGAAGGTCGTGGACGAGTCCGCCGGGCCGCCCTTGGTCATGATCCAGATGATGTCGAAGACCTTGAGGGTGTAGACGAGGCCCAGCAGCAGCGTGATCGCGGAGACCGGGCGCAGCAGCGGGAAGGTGATGCGCCAGAAGCGCTGCCAGGCGTTCGCCCCGTCCAGGGCTGCGGCCTCGTACAACGATCCCGGGATGGACTGCAGGCCGCTGTAGAGCACCACCAGGTTGAAGGGGACACCTATCCAGATGTTCGCGATGATCACGGAGGCCAGCGACCAGGACGGTGAGGTCAGCCAGTTGACCGGGTCGATGCCGACGGCGTGCAGGGCGGCGTTGACGACACCGGAGTCGCTGTTGAGCATCCACGACCAGGTGGAGGCCGACACGATCAGCGGCAGCAGCCACGGCACCAGGAACAGGGCCCGCAGGGTCGCCGACAGCCGGAAGTGCTGGTTGAAGAAGACCGCGAGCGCCAGACCGATGGCGTACTGGAAGACCAGGCACACGGCGGTGAACACGACGGTGTGCAGCAGGGCCGGCGCGAAGGTCGGATCGTCGAGGATCTTCTGGTAGTTCTCCAGCCCCGTGAAGGGCGCGTCGCCCTGGACGAAGGAGCGGACGGTGTAGTTCCGCAGGCTGAGGTCGAGGTTGCGGTAGAGCGGATAGGCGTAGAAGAGGACGAGGTAGAGGGTGACCGGGGCGAGGAAGGCCCAGGCGGCCCACTGTGGGGAGGTCGGACGGCTCCGTGCCCGCATGAGGGCCGGGGGCGGGGCGGCGGTGGCCGCCCCGCTCCGGTCGTACGCGGACCGGCGATCCGAGGACTGTTTCGTGTCGTTCATCTGCGGACCGCGAATCCCTCGTTACTTGACGGCCGACTGGGCCTTGGCCAGCGCGTCCTTCGGCGACTCGGCACCGCTGAGGGCGGACTGGACGGCCTTCCACATCTGCTCGGAGATCTTCGGGTACTTGGTGCCCAGGTCGTCACTGGTGCGTCCCTTGGCCGCCTTGACCGCGTCCACCCACGGCTTCAGCTCGGCGTTCGCGGCCACCTGCTTGTCCTGCACCTCGCTGGTGGGAGCCACGTAGGACAGGGTGGTGTCGGTGTCGTAGAGGTTGGCGGTGCTGGTCAGACAGGTGACCAGCTTCTGGGACGTGGCGTAGCGGCCGGTGTCGTCCTGGACCGGGACGGTGACGAACTCGCCGCCGGTCGGGGCCGCGGCGTTGCCCCCGTCCGCGCCGGGGATGGGCAGGACGCCGTAGTCGAAGCCGGCCTTCTCGGCATTGGCGAGCTGCCAGGTGCCGTTCTCGGCGAACGCGTAGTCGCCGCTCGCGAACTCCTGCCAGCTGGTGGTCTGGGTGTTGTTGATGACCGAGTTGGGGGCGTAGCCCTTGTCGAGCCAGCCCTTCCACAGGGACAGCGCGGAGACGCCCGCGGCGGAGTCGAGTTCGGTGAGCTGCGCGCCCGAGCCCCAGAACCAGGGCAGGAACTGGAAGCTGCCTTCCTCCGTGCCGATGGCGGAGAACGTGATGCCCTTCTTCCCGGCCTTCTTCACCTTCTCCAGCGCCGCCGTCAGCGACTTCCAGTCCTTGACCGAGGCGATGTCCACCCCGGCCGCCTTCAGGACGTCCTTGTTGTAATAGAGGGCGAGGGTGTTGGCGCCGATCGGCGTGCCGTAGGTCTTGCCACCGGACTGGCCGGCCGCGAGCAGGTTGGGGTCCGCCTTCGAGGTGTCCAGCTTGTTCTCGTCGGTCGTGGTGAGCACGCCCGCCTCGGCGAGGGTCGAGACCACCGGGTTGTCGACGATGAGGACGTCCGGCGAGTTGCCCTGCTGGGCCGCCAGCAGCGTCTTGTTGGCCAGGTCGCTGGTGTCGAAGCCGGTCCTCTTGATCTTCACGCCCGCTTCGGTACCGCACTTGTCCAGCAGCTTCGTCCAGGCCGAGCCCTTGGCGAACTGCGGGTAGGGGTCCCAGATGGTGTACGTGGCGCTGTCGGCGTCCTTCGACGCGGAGCCGCCCGATCCGGAGGAGCAGGCGGTGGCGCTGACGGCCACGGCCATGACGGTCAGGGCGGCGGCGGTCAGACGGCGTCGTCTGGAGGTGCTGTGCATGGCGGGCCCTTCGATTTCTGGCACAGGTGTGCCGTGAGAGGGGTGACGGGGGAGAGCCGAGCACGCCGAACGGCGTCGGTGAGGGGTACGGGTGCTCGGTGCGCTGGCAGGGAGATGCCCGTGTGTCGTGGTCGGAGTGTGACGGAGTGGGGGGCGAGGCCTCGGGCCTCAGGAGGTGCCGAAGACGGGCCCGGTGCTGGCCCGCAGTGAGATCGGCGGGGCGAGCAGGTGGTGCCGGGCCGACGCGTGGGGGTTGTCGAGCCGCTCGACGAGGAGGTCGACGGCGAGACGGCCCATCTCCTCCGCCGGTACATCCGCCGCCGTGAGCCGCGGGGTCACCGTCTCCGCCCACCGGCCGGCCACGACTCCGGTGACGGAGAAGTCGCGCGGCACATGGCGGCCCGCCTTGGCCAGCCCCCGGTAGAGGCCGCCGAGGGCGGCCTCGTTCAGCGTGACCAGGCCCGTGGTGGCCGGGTCGTCGTGCAGGATCCGGTCCAGGCACGCCTGCCCCGACGCGGCGTCGTCCCCGCAGTTGTACATCCCCACGGTCAGTCCACGCTCGGCCGCGGCCTTCGTGAAGCCGTCCAGGCCGCGATGTGCGGACTCGTAGCCGGCCCGCAGCAGCTGCTCGGGACGGTTGACGAAGGCGACCCTGCGGTGTCCGAGGTCCGCGAGGTGGTGGACGCACGCCTCCACCAACGCGGTGTGGTCCAGGCCCACCCACCAGGTTCCCTCAGGGTGCGCCGTGCGGCCGATGGCGACGGACGGGAAGTCCAGCTCGGCCAGGTGATCGACCCGGTCGTCCTCCAGCCTGATCTCCATCAGAATCGCCCCGTCGACCCGCCGCTCCCCCAGCAACCGCTGGAACGAACGGTCACTGTCCACGCCGCTGGGCGACAGCAGCACGTCGTAGTCGTAGGCCGCGGCGGCCTCCACCACACTGCCGATGAAGTCCAGCTGCATTCCCGTGTAGTGGTTGCCGGCCGGCGGGAAGACCAGACCGATCGTGCTGGTCCGGCCGTTGGCCAGGGCGCGGGCACTGGCGTTGGGCCGGTAGCCCAGTTCGTCGATGACCCGCTGGATCTTCCGCCGCGTGTCCTCCGACACGGGTCGCTTGCCGCTCAACGCGTACGACACGGTGCTCCGCGAGACACCGGCCCGCCGGGCGATCTCACCGATGTTCACGGCACTCCTTAGTCGAACCGGTTCGAAACCTCTGCGGGGCAGAGCGTCCGAACCTCGTAGGTACTGGGATGTGGAGAGAACAGCCACCGGCTGTCGAACCGGTTCGCGTGAAGTGAAGGTAGGAACAAGTCGGGCGGCTGTCAACACCCCGAAACGACCCTTCTCGTAACAGCACGGCAATCCGGATGATCGTGAACTTCGCTTGCGCCCTAGGTATTGCTGAGAGATTTCCTCGGTGTTAGCTTCCTGCGAACCGGTTCGATGAAGTGATCCTTCCGGCGACCGGGGCTCGTTCCGCGCAGCCCGTGGCGTGCGGGGCAACCGCACGCCACCTCGGTGGGCCCCTTGCCTCCGGGGCGCATGTGATCGAACCGATTCGGCAACGCGTCGCCTCGGGACTCGCCACCGGTAACGGCATGCGGACGAGCAGTCGGCCGGGGCGAACCGGTCGGGACCCGTTACTCAAAGGATTGAGGACGCAATCCATGCCATCCGCTGACAGATCCGCCCGGCGCCGAGCTCCGGCGGCCGTGGCCCTGACGCTCGGCGCGGGCCTGCTGGCCGCGCCCGCCGTCCCCGCACAGGCGGCCGAACCGCCCCAGCCGGTCGCCCACTACACCTTCGACCAGGACGACCTCACCTCCGGAAGGATCGCCGACAGTTCCGGCAACGGCCTGACGGCGACCCTGGTCAACGGCTCCACCGCCCGCTCCGTCGAGGGCACGGCCGGCGGCAGGGCACTGTCCCTGCCCGGCGGCGCGCCCACCTCCGACGGCGCGTACGTCCGGCTGCCCCGCGAAGTGCTCGGCGACGCGAGCGACCTGACGGTCTCCGCCCGGGTGAAGTGGAGCGGCGACAAGTCGTCCTGGCAGCGGATCTTCGACCTGGGCACCAACACCACCAAGTACCTCTTCAGCACCCCGTACAACGGCGGCGGGCTGTTCCAGACCTCCGTGACCACCGGCGGCGGGGGTGCGGAGGCGCAGGTCCGCGGTTACGCGATGCTTCCCTCGGACGGGTGGCGCACGGTCACCGTCACCCTCGACACCGCGGCCGGCCGGCTCACCACCTATCTCGACGGCGTGGCCGTCTCCTCCGCGGCGACCGGCATCAAGGCCAAGGAAATGCTGGACGGTTCGGCCACCGCCGCCGGTTACATCGGCAAGTCCTTCTGGCCGGACCCCCTGCTCAAGGGGGCGATCGACGACTTCGCCGTGTGGCACTCGGCGCTGAGCGCCGACCAGGTGGCCGGTACGGTCGGGCAGGTGCCGACCGTCCAGGAGCTGTCGAAGACGTCGTTCGAGGTCCGTACGACGGCGGGGACCGCCCCGTCCCTCCCGGCCGCCGTCCGCTCGTCCTTCTCCGACGGCTACGACCGTGACACGCCGGTCACCTGGGACGCCGTACCGTCCGACAAGTACGCCCGGCCGGGGACGTTCACCGTGGCCGGAAAGGCGGCCGGACGCGAGGTGAAGGCGACCGTCACGGTGGTACGTGAGGGACAGCTCACCGTCGACCTCGGCTCGGACACCGGCGCGTTCCACGGCGGCGCCTCCGGCACCCTCTACGGCGTGTACGGACCGGACGTTCCCACCAACAACCTGATGGAGGGCATGGGCCTGCGCACGGTCTCCACGAAGGCGCAGGACGGCCCGCAGCACCCGGGGGCCGACGCGCTGGAGGTGGTGAAGCCGCTGGCCGACTCCACCGGCGGGGATGTGTACATCTACATGACCGACATCCACCGCGGCTTCCCGTACCAGTGGCCCGGCGACACCCCCGAGGAGAAGCTGAAGCTCTACAAGGAGAAGATCGCGGACCAGGTCGACCAGGTCCTGCGGCTGCCGGAGGAGTACCAGGACAACATCGTCTTCGTGCCGTTCAACGAGCCCGAGGGCAACATGTTCGGCACCGGCGAGTGGAGCTACAACAAGGTCAGCTGGCTGAACGACCCGGACGACTTCTTCGCCGCCTGGGACGACGCCTACAAGCTGATCAAGGACAGGATGCCGGACGCCCGCATCGCTGGCCCCAACACCAGCGTCCTGTACGACCAGGTGAAGGGCTTCCTCGCCCACGCGCTGGCCGCCGACACGCTCCCCGAGGTCATCACCTGGCACGAGCTGAGCCACCCGGAGGCGGTGCGCGACAGCGTCGCCAAGTACCGGGGCTGGGAGAAGGAGCTGTTCAGGGGCACCGACCGTGAGGGCACCGAACTCCCCATCAACATCAACGAGTACGCCTTCAACTACCACACCTCCGTCCCCGGCCAGATGATCCAGTGGGTCTCCGCGATCGAGGAGTCCAAGGTGGACGCCGACATCGCGTACTGGAACATCGACGGCAACCTCTCCGACTCCGCGGTGCAGTCCAACCGCGGCAACGGCCAGTGGTGGCTGCTCAATTCGTACGCCTCGATGAGCGGGCACACGGTGACGGTGACCCCGCCGTTCCCGGGCGAGAACTACACCATGCAGGGCGTCGGCACGCTCGACGAGAAGAAGAAGCAGGCCCGGCTGATCTTCGGCGGATCCACCGGCAAGGGACACATCACGTTCGACAACGTCCCGGAGAAACTTTTCGGGAAGCGCGTGCACGCCTGGGTGCGCGAGATCGAGTGGAGCGGACAGGTCGGCGACAACTCCGGCCCCGAACTGCTCACCGAGACCAACCTGGACATCGCGGACGACGGCACCGTCACCGTCGCCTTCGGCGACGGCGGGCTGCCGCGGCTGAAGGAGTCGTCGGCGTACGAGATCGTCCTCACCCCGGCCGGCAAGGCGAAGAGCACCCAGCAGGCGCCGGTGCGCTGGCAGGGCTCGTACGAGGCGGAGGACGCAGCCCACACCGGGTCCGGTTACTCGAGGAACGGCCCGGAGGGCTCCCCGCGCGACGTGTCGAAGTTCTACACCTCCGGCGGCTACAACGTGGGCGGTCTGCGCACCGGCTCGGACGTCACGCTCGACTTCACCGTGGACGTGCCCGAGGACGGCACCTACGACCTGAGCGTCTTCGCCAACTCCCTCAACACCTTCGACAAGGTGAAGGACCAGGGCCCCACGAACGTCTTCCTGCGCGTGGACGGAAAGGCAGACAGCGAGCAGGAGCTGCACCTGCCGCTCGGCTACAAGTGGGTGGTGTGGGACCACACCGACACCAAGATCCACCTCACCAAGGGCAAGCACACCCTGACGCTCGCCGCGAAGAGCGCCGACGGCAAGAGGGCCACCAAGGGCGACGCCATCGTCGACCGGCTCACCCTCACCCTCCCCGAGGCATCGGCGGACACCCGGGTGTACGAGGGTGAACTGGCCTGGCTGGGCGGCGGAGCGCGCCCCGTCTACGACCTGCCCAAGGGCACCAAGTCTCCCGCGACCGGCTCGGGCGCGGCCCGGCTGGCGAAGAAGGGGACCGCGACGTTCTGGGTCTACTCCCCCGCCGACCGCGAGGCCACGCTCACGGTCGACACCCTGAAGGGTTCGGGCGCCCGGGTCTCCGTCGACGGCCGGAACGTGCTGCGCCTGGGCAGGAACGGCGGAAGCGTGGCGGTCTCCCTGTCGGGCGGCGTCAACAAGGTGACGGTGACCGGGGGTTCGGACACCACCCTGGTCGACCGGCTGACGGTCACCCCGACCGAGGGCACCCTCAAGACGCGTACGTACGAGGCTCAGGACGCCGAGCTCGCCGGCACCGCGGCGTCGACCCCGCTCTCGCTGGCCACGGACGGCACGGCGATCACCGGGATCGGCGGTGATCCGGGCAACGGCAACACCGCCACGTTCACCGTCACCGCGGACAAGGCGGGCACCCACGCGCTGCGCATCCGCTACTCCAACCCCGAGCAGTCGCCGGCCACCCACTACAACCCGGACCCGCTCGCCCGCCACGCCGACATCGCCGTCAACGGCGGCGAGACGCGGCGGGTCGGCTTCCCGCACACCTTCCACCAGAACAACTTCTGGGAGCTGACCGTCCCCGTCCAGTTGATGAAGGGACAGAACACGATCACCTTCCGCTCCGAGGAACTCCCGAACTTCGACGGCACCACCTACGCCTCGGACACCTTCCCCGGCGTGCTGCTCCGCTCCCGCTACGCGCCGCTGATCGACCGGATCACCGTCGCGCCCTACGCGAAGGAGGTGCGATGAAGTGAGGGCCGCCGGCGGCGAGGTGACGCGCGCGCGGTCCGGGTAGCGGGGCACCGCCTCCCGCCCGCTGCCCGCCGGCGTGCGCCCACCGCGCCACCGATGCGGCGAGCAGGCGCCCGGATCCGTCACTCCGACGGACCCGGGCGCTTCGCCGTTCGCCGCACTCGACTACTAGCCCCGCGGTGCGGGCCGGCCCCGCGAGAGGAGCCCGGCCGATGTGTCAGGCCACCGGATCCAGGAACGTCAGCACAGAGGCGTCCTCCTCGATCAGCGGGGAGAGCGCTGCGTTGAACGGGCCGCCGTACGGGGCCTTCAGGTGGGCCTGGAAGGCGTCCTCGTCCCGGTACACCTCGAAGATCCAGTAGGCGCGCGGGGCGGACGCCTTGGTGTAGACGTCGAAAGCGAGGTTGCCGTCCTCCTCGCGCACCTTCCGGGCGTAGTCCCGGATCAGGCGGGCGACCTCGTCCTCCGCTCCCTCTCGGGCGGTGAACTCGGCGAGCAGGGTTTTCTTCACGGTCTCGTGTCCTTGTCAGTCATGGGCGGGGGCGACGTCGGTCATGGGCGGGGGCGACGTCAGTCGTGGGCGGAGCCGACGTCAGTCATGGGCGGAGCCGACGTCAGTCATGGGCGGAGCCGACGTGCCAGACGCGGGCCCGGTCCAGCTTCACCGAGCCGTTCTCGGCGAAGACCCGCACACCCTGGCTGTCGGGGTCGGGGAAGATCTGGTCGGTGATCACGGCCTCGCCACTGCCGCCGAAGACCTCGACGGACGACCAGTCGACGAGGATCCGCAGCTTCACCTTGCCGTTCTCGGCCTTCAGCGGTGCGCGCTGGACGCCGGGGAAGGTGCTGTTGAAGTCCACGGCGCCGGAGCGGGTGCGGTCGACGTACAGCTCTTGCGTCGTGGTGTCGTACCCGATGACGGTCTCCTCTCCCCCGGCGCCGGTACGGACCTTCAGGCCGAACCGCTCGGCGTCCTTGAGGGAGAAGGTCGCCTCGATGTCGAGCGCCTTGCCCCGGGCGGCGGGGCCGATCAGGGGCTGTGAGGTGTTCTTGACGGTGATTCCGGTCGCGGACGCCGGGGGCTTTTGCCGCAGGGAGGTCAGGCTGTCCACCGGCTCGCTGGTCAGCCGGACGCGGCCGTCGACGGTGCGCAGGGCCATCTCGCGGGGGACGCTCTGCGCGCCGCGCCACGGGGAGGTGGGGACGGCGCCGCTGTAGTCCCAGTTGTTCATCCAGCCGACCATGTACCGCTTGCCGCCCGGGGCGTTCTCCCAGGACACCGCCGCGTAGTAGTCCTTGCCGTAGTCGGCCCAGTCGGCGCGCTGCACGACGGAGAGGGCGGGCTTGTCGGCGGCGGTGAACCGGTCGGCGAGGATGTGGCCCCAGCCGGCCTTGTTCATGTCGACGATTTGGATCCGCGCCTCCTTGCCGAGGTAGGGACGCATGTCGAAGGAGGCCCAGTCCAGGGTCTCGCTGTTGGCGCCGGTGGCACTGCGGACGACCTGGCCGTCGACAACCAGGTTGACGGACGTCTCCTGGGAGACCGGCCGGGCCCGGGTGTCGGACAGCATGAGGTGGTCGACGTTGAGGTGGCCCCAGCCGCCGGTGTTGTCGTCGACGATCCTGATCTGCGCCTTCGTGCCAACGAGGTCGCCGACGTCCCAGGAAGCCCAGTTGAGCGCCTCGGCGTCCTTTCCGGTGGCGCTGCGCACCACCTGGCCGTCGACGAGGAGTTCGAGGGCGGTGGGGTTGTCGGAGCCGGCGGGGTGGTTCCCGCCGCCGATGAGGAAGTTGATGTGGTTCTTGTCGATGGTGAATTCGGGTGAGGTGAGGGTGCCGGTGGTGGAGTCGCCGTTCAGGTAGGTGTTGACCAGGCCCTCGCCCAGGAATCCAGAGACCTCTTGCTGGTTGGGGAGGGTGCCGGTGGCCGGGGCGGTGCCGAAGGCGTCTCCGGTCTTCGTCCAGTCTCCGTAGGTGCCGCCTTCGAAGTCGGCGAGGACCGTGCCTGCGGGCGGCGGTCCCTGCTCCATGACGGTTCCGGCCTCGTGCGGGTGCCGTCCGCCGCCGATCTTGAAGTTCAGGTAGGGGCTGTTGACGGTGAATTCGGGTGAGGTGAGGGTGCCGGTGGTGCCGTCACCCGAGTGGAAGCTGTTGGCGTGGCCCTTGCCGTCGAAGCCCTCGACGGTCCCCTGCCCGGCCAGCGCCCCGGCCGCGGGTGCGTCGCCGAACGCGGTGCCGGTGGTCGTCCACGTACCGAAGTCGGTGCCCTCGAAGTCCTGCATGACCGTGCCGGTGGGCGGGGTGTAGGTGCCCTTGTCATCGGCGGTGAACTTCCTGCCGTCGAAGTCGCCGATGAAGTACTGGGCTGCCGAACCACCGGCTATGCCACCGGGGTTGATGTTGACGACCAGGACCCACTTGATGTTGTTCTCGTCGCCGTCGACCGCGAGCGGGAACAGGTCGGGGCACTCCCACACGCCGCCCGTCGCACCGGCCGGCCCGAACTCGCTGAGCAGGCTCCAGTCCTTGAGGTTCTTGGAGGAGTAGAACCGCACCTTGTGCTCGGTGGACAGCGACACCGTCATCAGCCAACTTCTGGTGGGCGCGTACCACTGGACCTTGGGGTCGCGGAACTCGGTGGAACCGATGTCGAGGACGGGGTTGCCCTGGTACTTGGTCCAGGTGCGGCCGCGGTCGGTGCTGTAGGCGAGCGACTGGGCCTGCTTGCCGCCGTTCTTGTAGGCGCTGGTGTAGATCGCCACCATCGGCGGGTTCTTCTTCGTGCCGAAACCCGTGGTGTTGTTCCAGTCCACGACGGCACTGCCCGAGAAGACCATCTCCTCGGCGTCGTGCGACAGGGCGAGCGGCAGTTCCTTCCAGTGCACCAGGTCCTTGCTCACCGCGTGCCCCCAGGACACGTCGCCCCACGAGTTGCCGTTGGGGTTGTACTGGTAGAAGAGGTGGTACTCGCCCCTGTAGTACACGAGGCCGTTGGGGTCGTTCATCCAGTTCTTCTCCGGGGTGAAGTGGAACTGGGGGCGATAGGTCTCGGAGTACGGCGGGGTGTCGGCGGCGACGGCCTGGGGGGCGAGCGGGGTCGCGGACAGGGCGCAGACGGTCGCCACCGCCGCCGTCAGCCGGGCGCGGGCATGCCGGGATACACGTCCAGAACTCATGCGGTCTCCTGTGCTGCGGCCGTCCCCGCGGCGAGGCCTGCGGCCCTCGCGTGAACGGACGGACCGAAGTGAGGCCCCTGGTCGGCGACGTCGTCCACGCCTCGCGCCAGGGGTGTCATCGTTGACTTGTGTCATCGATGACATCGAGTGGCCCGATGATGGGCGCAGTCCGGCCCGTACGTCAACGGCGCGGGCTGGATTCCCCGGTGCGGCCCGCCCCGGCCGTCAGGCGCCGTCGGCGGTCGCGAGCTGCGCCAACTGGCTCTGCCACGGCGGATTGGGGCCGGGAACCGAGCAGGTCAGAGCCGCGACCCGAGCGGCGAACAGACAGGCTTCCTCGACATCGCCGAGACCGAGGTCGGTCAGTCGGCCGCCGAGGAGTCCGCGGGTGCCGAAGTGGTGCAGCAGGCCGGCGGTGAAGGAGTCCCCCGCGCCCACCGTGTCGGCCACCCGTGTGGTGACCGCGGGCACCCGCACCCGCTCCCCGTCGAGCGAGGCCAGGGCGCCCTCGGCGCCGCGCGTGATCACGACGAGCCGCGCCCCTGCCGCGTGCCAGACGTCGCACGCCTTCTCGGGCGTCGTCCCGGGCAGGAGGAGCGCCAGGTCGTCCTCGCTCAGCCGCAGCACGTCCGCGAGGGCGCACCAGTGCGACAGCCTGGCGCGGTAGACCTCGGGACGCACCAGCAGCGGCCGGACATTGGGATCGATGCTGATGGTGGCCCGCGGAGCGGCCGTCGCCAGGAAGTCCTCCACCACCGCCGCGCCCGGCTCCCGGACCAGGGCCAGGGACCCGGTGTGCACACAGGCCGCCTCGGACAGGTCCACGCGCGCCAACTCCTCGGCGGTCCACTGCCAGTCGGCCGTGTTCTGCGCGTGGAAGGAGAACGCCGCCTGCCCCTGGGGGTCCAGTTCCGCCACGGCCAGTGTGCTGGGCTCCGCCGCCGCGACGGCGGACGACAGGTCGACCCCCGACGCCTCCAGGTGGGCGCGGAACAGACGGCCGAACACGTCGCCGGACAGGCGCGCGAGGAAGCGGGCCGGGGTGCCGAGGCGGGCGAGGGCCACTGCCGTGTTCGCGGGTCCGCCGCCCGGCAGCACACGCAGGGCGAGTTCGTTCGAGGTGCTCGCGGGTTCGGTGAACGCGTCCGCGACGCACTCCCCCAGGACGGTGATCTGACGCGGGCTCATGGGCTGCTCTTCTCTCACGAACGTAGGGGCGAATCCGGACGCGTCGCGGCACGGCCGCCGGACGGCTACGGAGGGGCGGGGGCCGCTCGCGTTGCCGATTTGTGACGGGTGCGGGGCATTGACGTTTCCGGGAGACGGAGTCCATCATCCTCGCCATGCGGTGTCAACGATGACATAAGTCAACGATGACACCTCGGGCGGATGCTCTGGATCCGGCCCCGTGCCGCTGGCTATCCCACAGGAGTCGATCATGTCTCGCACCACTCGTCCGTCCTCCTCCCTCCTCAGAGCAGCCGCTGTCGCGGGCATCGCGGCCCTCACGCTGACGGCCTGCGGATCCGGCTCCGGATCGACGTCCGCCGGCTCCGGTTCGGGCGAGGTCAAGGTCGGCCTGATCACCAAGACCGACACCAACCCGTTCTTCGTGAAGATGAAGGAGGGCGCGGAGAAGTCCGCCAAGGCCGAGGGCGTCGAGCTCATGACCGCGGCCGGCAAGTTCGACGGCGACAACGCCGGTCAGGTCACGGCCATCGAGAACATGGTCGCCGCCGGAGTGAAGGGCATCCTGATCACGCCGAGCGACTCCAAGGCCATCGTGCCCGCGATCGAGAAGGCGAAGGCCAAGGGCGTCCTGGTCATCGCCCTGGACACGCCGACCGAGCCGGAGAGCGCCGTCGACGCCCTCTTCGCCACCGACAACCTCAAGGCCGGCGAGCTGATCGGCGAGTACGCCAAGGCCGCCATGCAGGGCAAGTCCGCCAAGATAGCCACCCTCGACCTCGCGCCGGGTGTGTCCGTCGGCATCCAGCGGCACAACGGGTTCCTCAAGGGCTTCGGCATCAAGGAGGGCGACCCCTCCGTCGTCTGCTCCCAGGACACCGGCGGCGACCAGGCCAAGGGCCAGACGGCGATGGAGAACTGCCTCCAGAAGGAGCCCGACATCAACGTCGTCTACACGATCAACGAGCCGGCCGCGCTGGGCGCGTACACCGCGCTCAAGGCCAAGGGCCGGGAGAAGGACGTCCTGATCGTCTCCGTCGACGGCGGCTGCACCGGGACCCAGGCGGTCAAGGACGGCAAGATCGCCGCCACGTCGCAGCAGTACCCGCTGAAGATGGCCGCCGAGGGCGTCAAGGCCGTCGTGACGTACGCCAAGGACGGCAAGAAGGCCTCCGGTTACACCGACACCGGCGTCACCCTGATCACCGACAAGGCGCAGGACGGGGTCACGTCCAAGGACACCGCCTACGGCCTGGAGAACTGCTGGGGCTGAGCCGCCGCCCCCGAGCCGCCGTTCGACACCCCCTCGGCGGGGCGGCCGTCTCCTCCTCCCCGCCCGGGGACGGCCGCCCCTCCCGTCCTCCCACCAGGACTTCTGTCTTCCGACAAGGACTTCGCATGACAGCCACGACCACGCCCCCGGGCACGTCCTCGCCGTACGCCGAGCTCAAGGCACCGACCACAGCCCGCAGACTGCTCACGGCACCGACCACCGGCCCCCTGGTCGCCCTCCTCCTGGCCTGCGCCTTCTTCTCCCTCTCGACCGACCAGTTCCTCACGGGCGGCAACTTCTCGCTGATCGTGCAGCAGGTCATGGTCGTCGGCACCCTCGCCATCGGACAGACCCTGATCATCCTCACCGCGGGCATCGACCTGTCGTGCGGTGCCGTGATGGCCTTCGGCAGCATCATGATCGCCAAGATGGCCGCCGAGGGCTCCCTGCCCCCGCTCGCCGCCATCGCCCTGGGCCTGGTCGTCTGCGGCGGTTTCGGGCTGCTCAACGGTCTGCTGGTGCAGAAGATCCCGCTGCCGCCGTTCATCGTCACCCTCGGCATGCTCAACGTGGCCTTCGCGCTGACCCACATCTACTCCGAGGAGCAGACGGTCACCAACCTGCCCGGCCCGCTGACGGCCCTCGGGCAGACCTTCCCGCTCGGCAACACCGACATCACCTACGGCTCCCTGGTCACCATCGCGCTGTTCCTCCTCTTCGCCTACGCGCTGAGCAGCACCGGGTGGGGCCGACACGTGTACGCCCTGGGCAACAGCCAGGAGGCCGCGCGCCTGAACGGCATCCGCACCTCCCGCCTGACCATCGGCATCTACACCGTGGCCGGCCTCCTCTACGGCATCGCCGCCCTGCTGCTCATCTCCCGTACCGGCGTCGGTGACCCCCAGGCCGGCCAGACCGACAACCTCGACAGCATCACCGCCGTGGTCCTCGGCGGCACCAGCCTCTTCGGTGGACGCGGCTCGGTCCTGGGCACCTTCATCGGTGTCCTCATCGTCGGTGTCTTCCGCAACGGCCTGCAGCTGATGGGCGTCGCCTCCATCTACCAGACCCTGATCACCGGAGTCCTGGTGATCCTCGCGGTGACCGTCGACCAGCTCTCCCGGAAGAAGGCCCGATGACCACCACCTCCTCCCCCACCCCCGTGCTGCAGGCCCGCGGTCTGGTCAAGCGCTACGGCCATGTCACCGCCATCGACGGCGCCGACTTCGACCTGCTGCCCGGCGAGGTCCTCGCCGTCATCGGCGACAACGGAGCCGGCAAGACCAGTCTGATCAAGGCCCTCACCGGTGCGCTGGTCCCCGACGCGGGCGAGATACGACTGGACGGCAAGCCGATCCAGTTCTCCGGGCCGCAAAGTGCGCGCGCCCACGGCATCGAGACGGTCTATCAGGACCTCGCCGTGGCCGCCTCGATGGACATCGCCTCGAACATGTTCCTCGGACGCGAGCTGCGCCGCCCCGGCGTCCTCGGCAGTGTCTTCCGCATGCTGGACAAGAAGCGGATGCGCGAGGAGGCCGCCGAGCACATGGCCGACCTGAAGATCGGTCTGCGCTCGCTCACGCAGTCGGTCGAGACCCTTTCCGGCGGGCAGCGACAGGCCGTCGCGGTCGCCCGGTCCGTGGCCTGGGCGCGCAGCGTCGTCGTCATGGACGAGCCGACCGCCGCCCTCGGCGTCAAGGAGTCCGGGCAGGTCCTGGACCTCATCCGCCGCGTCCGCGACAGGGGCATGCCGGTCGTCCTGATCAGCCACAACATGCCGCACGTCTTCGAGATCGCCGACCGGATCCACGTCCACCGGCTGGGCCGCCGCGCCGCCGTGATCAAGCCCTCCGACTACTCCATGGCGGAGGTCGTCGCCATCATGACCGGCGCGCTCACCGTGGACGCGGCCGGAGATACTGTCGTAGCGGATTCCGAGGCGGCGAAGGCCGCGGGAGTCCAGGCCACCTGACGACAGGACCGAAGCACTCACAGGTTCCGGCCGAGGCCGAGGCCGGAACCGACGAGCACAGGAGACCGTTCCTCCATGGCAGCGAACCGCCGCCCCACCCTGGCCGACGTCGCCCGAGAAGTGGGGGTCAGCGCCAAGACCGTCTCCCGCGTCCTGAACGAAGACGGGCCCGCCTCGGCACAGACCAGGGAACAGGTGCTCGCCGCCGTGGCCAAGCTGGGCTTCCAGCCGAACCTCATGGCCCGCAACATCCGTGTCGGCGGACCCGACACCACCATCGGGCTGGTCATCCCCGACCTCGGCAACCCCTTCTTCGGAGCCGTGGCCAGCAGCATCGAGGACACCGTCCGCGACCGCGGCCTGACCCTGCTCATGGGCTCCTCCGCCGACGACCCGGACCGCGAACGCGCGCTGACGGACAAGTTCCTCGCCCGTCGCGTCAGCATCCTGATGGTCGTGCCGTCCGTCGGCGCCGACCACTCCCACCTCAAGTCCCAGCGCGCCGCCGGTCTGCCCGTCGTCTTCCTCGACCGCCCGGGAGTGGGCCTGTCCACGGACAGCGTCGTCAGCACCAACCGCACGGGGGCCCACGACGGCGTGGCCCATCTGATCGCGCACGGCCACCGGCGCATCGGGTTCATCGGTGACCTGCCCACCAGGCTCTACACCCGCCGGGAGCGTCTGGCCGGCTACCGCTCCGCCCTGCAGGAAGCCGGTCTCCCCGCAGACCGCTCGCTGGTCACCAATGCCCACGATCAGCACGGGGCCTCCGCCGCCACCGCCCAACTGCTGGGCCTGGCCGATCCCCCCACCGCCCTGTTCGCCGGCAACAACATCGTCGCGCTGGGCATCGTCACCGAACTCGCCCGCGGCGGCCGCAAGGACGTCGCCGTCGTCGCCTTCGACGACGTGGCCCTCGCCGACGCCCTCGAACCGGCCCTGACCGTCGTCGCCCAGGACCCCGAGGAGATCGGGCGAACGGCGGCCACCGCGGCCCTGGACCGCCTCGACGGCGACCGCTCCCGCGCCCGCACCATCACGGTCCCCACACGGCTGATCGTCCGGGGCTCGGGCGAACACCCCGCCCCTGTCCTGCAGAAGACGACTCCCGGCCTCGGCACCGAGTAGCGCGTCGAACGTTCGCTTGCCTCAGTTGACGCGCACCGGCAGGCTCCGGAAGCCCCGGGTGATGTTGTTCAGCGCTCGGACCGGTTCACCGGTGAGTTCGATCCGCTCGGCTCGGGCGGTCAGGGCCTTGAGGACGGCGTGGACTTCGAGACGTGCCAGGCCCTGGCCGGCGCAGGCGTGGTTGCCGTAGCCGAAGCCGAGGTGGTCGACGGGGTTGCGCGTGACGTCGAACCGGTCGGGGTCGGGGAAGTGGCGTTCGTCGCGGTTGGCGGCGCCGTAGCCGTGCAACACGCGGGCGCCGGACGGGATCAGTGCTCCCTCACCGAGGTCCACCTCGCGGGTGGTGGCCCGGGAGAAGACCTGGATGGGGCTCTCGATGCGGACGATCTCGTTGAACGCCGAGGGCACCAGGGACGGGTCCGAGCGCAGCAGGTCCCACTGTCCGGGGTGGCGGGCCAGCAGCCAGACGCCGTTGGAGATGGTGCTGATGGTCGTGTCGAAGGCGGCCACCACATAGCCCGCGAGCAGTCCGATCGCGCCCTCGACCGGAATTCGCCCCGCCTTGTGTGCCTCCAGCACGGTCCAGCCGAAGCCGCCGGGTACCAGGGTCTCCGTCGCCACGACCTCGGCCAGGTAGCCCATGAGGGCCTCGACCCGCGGTACCGAGGCGGCTGTACGCGGGCACAGCGGTCCGGCGGAGTCGAACCAGCCGGCGGCCATGTCGAGCAGCTGGTCCCGGCCCTCCTCGGGCCAGCCGATCAGGTCCATGATCACGTGTACGGGCAGGTTCTGGGCCAGGTCCGTGACCGCGTCGAAGGAACCGCGCTCCATCAGCTCGTCGGCGAGTCGCTCGGCCCGGCGGTCGATGTCCTCGGCGAGCGGACGCAGCGCGCGCGGCGAGAGCCGGTCGGTGAACAGCTTGCGCTGCTCGGTCTGCGCGGGCGGGTCCAGGTTGATCAGGGCGCTGGCCCAGGCGTCGTTGAAGCCGGCGTTGAGGCCGATGCCCTGACCCGAGGAGAAGGTCTCCCAGTCACCGAGGGCCGAACGCACCTGCTCGTAGCGGGAGACGAACCACAGGCCGTGGCGCGACAGATGGACGGCCGGGCCCAGGTCACGCAGTTGCCTGTAGTACGGGTAGGGGTCGGCGAGCACCTCGTCGCTGAAGAGGTCGACGTCGGAGCTGAGGGGGGTCGTGGTGGTCATGGCGATCTCCTTCGACCGTCGGGAACGTGATGGTGGGAAGCGATGGGTGTGCCGTGTCAGACGGCGAGCGCCCGTAGGCGGGCGACCGGGATGCGGTGGTTGAGGGCCGCGGCGACCGGACGGGTGGGGTGGTCCCAGCGGAGCAGCGCGCGGCGCTCGGCCGGTGACCCTTTCAGCACGGTCGGCTCCCCGGCCGCGGGCAGATCTCCGGCGAGCTTGATCGCCAGGCCGAACGCCTCGGTCCAGAAGTACGGCCGTGAGGTGTACGGCCGTGCCTCGTCGCCGAGCAGCAGGGCCGCGGCGCCGGCCCGGGCCTGGCCGATCGCGGCGTCCCAGTGCGGGGTGCGCCGGAAGCGGCCGTCGCCGGTGGGGAAGGCGGCGACGTCGCCGACGGCGACGACGTCCGGGACGGTCGTACGGCAGCGTTCGTCGACGACGACCCCGCCCAACAGGGACACGCCGGAGTCCTCCAGCCAGTCGGTGTTGGGCCGGCAGCCGACGGCGGTGACGACGAGATCGGCCTCCAGGCGTGTGCCGTCGGCGAGCCGGGCGCCGTGCGGCAGCGGGGTCACGCCGTCGGGGGCGACGACGATCCGCACACCCCGTTCCCGCGCGGCTGCCTCGAACAGCACGGCGAGGAAGGGGCCCAGAGTCGTCACGAACGGGACGCGTACGTCGACGACGGTGACGTGGAGTCCGAGTTCGGCGGCGACGGAGGCGATCTCCATACCCAGGAAGCCGCCGCCGATCACCAACAGGCTGCGAGCAGTGGTCAGTTGGCTGCGCAGGCGCAGGGCGTCGTCCAGCGTGCGCAGGACGAGCGCGTGGTCACCCAGTGTGCGGGCCCGCGCGCCGGTGGCGATCACGAGCTTGTCGTACGGGATCTCCTCCCCGCCTTCGACCCGCACCCGGCGTGCGTCCGTGTCCAGGCCGGTGGCGCGCACGCCGCTCAGCACCTCGATGTCGCCGCCGAGTTCCGGGAGCGCGACCGAGTCGGCGTCCTCGCTTCCCTTCAACACCCCCTTGGACAGCGGCGGCGGGCGTACGCGGCCTGCGGCTCGTCACCGACGAGGGTGATCGCACCGTCCCATCCCCGCCGCCTCAGTTCGTCCACGGCGGTCACCCCGGCGAGCGAGCCGCCGACCACGACCGCCCTCATCTGCCTCGCCGACTTCACCGGCTTCACCTTCGGCCGATCCGCAACGCCGCCACCGGGCAGGCCCGGGTGGCCGCCTCGGCCTTCTCGGCCAACGCGTCCGGGATGTCGTCCAGCAGGACGGTGACGACGCCCTCGTCGTCGAGGCCGAAGACCTCGGGCGCGGCCTGTTCGCAGAATCCGAAGCCGTCACAGCGGCCCTCGTCCACTTCGATGTGCACCATGTGGCCACCATCGGCGCGGGGCCCGCCGGGAACCATGGGGGGAATTACGGGGTGGGTACCTGATTTTCCCCGGCTCCTACGGGGTGGGTACCTGGTGCTCCGCCACCCAGGCAGCGATCTGCGTACGGGAGTTGAAGCCCAGCTTGGCCAGGATGTGCTCCACGTGACCGTCCACGGTGCGCGGGGACAGCACCAGCGCGGCGGCGATCCTCCGGTTGCTCATCCCCTGCGCCACCAGCGCGGCCACCTCGCGCTCGCGGCGGGTCAGCGGGCCGGCCCCGGACGCCGCGGTCACGGGCGCCGACTCCGGCAGGGTGCCCAGCGCGTAGGCGATCGCCCGCACCGGCCGGTCGTGCTTCTCTCCCTCGGTGAGCGCCGCCCGGTACACATCCTCGCCCAGGCTTCCCGCCACCGACCGCTCACACCGGTCGTGCCGTTCGGCGAGATGGGGGCCGAACGCCGCGATGGTGGTGCCGACGTGCCGCCACAGGGACCGGACCGCCCCGAGCAGACGCGCGGCCCGCTGGTGATCACCACGGGAGGCGGTGATCCAGGCCAGCAGCTCCATCATCAACGCCGTACCGACGTAGTCGTCGAATCCCTGCTGGATGTCCAGCCCGTCCCGCGTCAGCGCCGCTCCGGACTCCGGATCGCCCCGCACCCAGGCCTCATGGCCCAGCGCCCACAGCGCGTACGAGCGGATCCACCGCTCCCCGTGAGCCTCGGCGGTCGCCACCACCTGCCGGCCGGTCCGCTCGGCGCGCGGGTCGGCGGTGTGGGCCTGCGCCACGGCCAGCTGGAAGAGGGAGAACAGGGCGCCCGGGCTGTCGCCGGCCGCGTCGTGTGCGGCCACCGCCCGCTGGTAGTGGGACACGGCCTCGGTGAGGTGCCCCCGGAAGAGGGCCGAGGTACCCCGGAAGCCCTCGACGTAGGCGGACACCACGGCATCGTCCAGCGCGGCGCCCAGCGCTCCGGCCTCGGCCAGGAACCGGTCCGCCGCCGGGTGATCGGCTTGGAGCAGCGCCGCCCACGCGGCCACCCACAGCGCCCTGGCCCGGGCCACGGTGGGCTCGGGGGCCGCCCCGAGGGCACGGTCGAGCCACCGGCGGCCCTCACCGAGGAACCCGTCGGCACACCAGTGGAAGCGCAGCGCGGTGACCAGCGCCAGCGCGGTCTGCGGCTCGCTGTGCTCCAGCGTCGCGCGGAGGTTTCCGTGTTCGGCGCGCAGCCGTGCCAGGCCCTCCTCCTGACCGGGGCCGTACCAGCCGTCGGCGATCCCCTCCGTGAGGCGGAGGTAGAAGTCGCCGTGCCGGGCCCGAACCCGCTCCTCCTCGCCGGACTCGTCGAGCCGTTCCTTGCCGTACTCGCGGATCGTCTCCAGCATCCAGTAGCGCGGCTGTCCCTCGCGCTCGTTGATGAGCACCACGGACTGGGCCACCAGCCGGTCGAGGAGGTCCAGGATCTCGCGGCGCTCGATGCCGTCCCCGGCCCCCACGCCCTCCGCCGCGTCCAGGCCGAACCCGCCCGCGAACACCGACAGCCGGTTCCACAGCAGCCGCTCGGCCGGGGTGCACAGTTCATAGCTCCAGTCGATCAACGCGCGCAGGGTGCGCTGCCGGGGCCGGGCGGCCCGGCTGCCGCCGGTGAGCAGGGCGAAGCGGTCCTCCAGCCGCTCGGTCACCTGCTCGACCGTGAGGGTGCGCAGCCGGGAGGCGGCCAGTTCGATCGCCAGCGGCAGCCCGTCCAGACGCGTGCAGAGCCGGGTCACGGCGGCCCGGTTGGCATCGGTGACCTCGAACTCCGGCCGGCTCGCGACCGCCCGGTCCCGCAGCAGTCGCACCGCCTCGTCCGGTACGGACAGGGGTGCGACGGTGAAGACGTGCTCGCCGGAGATGCCGAGAGTCTGCCGGCTGGTCGCCAGGACGCGCAGTTCGGGAGCGGCCGACAGCAGCGCGTCCACCAGGCCGGCGCAGGCGTCGACCAGATGCTCGCAGTTGTCGAGGACGATCAGGCACTGGCGCTCGGCCAGATGATCCACGAGTTGCTCGACGACGGGCCGGGCGGAGAGATCGGGGATTCCGAGGGCGGTAGCGGTGACTCCCGCGACTGCCGCCGGTTCCCGCACCGGGGCCAGGTCCACCAGCCACACGCCGTCGGCGAAGCCCTTGTGCGCGGCCGCCGCGACCTCCAGCGCCAGGCGCGTCTTGCCCACCCCGCCCACTCCGGTGAGCGTCAGCAGCCGCGCCGCGCCCAGTCGGCGACGGATCTCGGCCATGTCCGCCCGCCTGCCCACGAACGTGGTGAAGGCCGCCGGCAGGTTTCCCACGCGCGCGCTGCTCACGTCACAACGCTAAGGAAACCTGTCGGTCGGCGGCAAGCCCTCGCGGCGGCAGGCTGACGGTCACGAGGAGGACCAGCCCCACGGCGACCCCCGTGCAGGGCAGGAAGACCCACCAGTCCTGGGCCGGCTTTCCCACCATGTCGAGCATCACACGGCCCAGCGCCAGGCCGCCCGCGGAAGCGAGCACAGTTCTGACGAAAACCGGGACGGCCGTCTGCCACAGCACCGACCAGGCCAGTGTGGAGCGTCGTGTACCGAACGCCACCAGGACCGACAACAGGCGCCTGCGCTCCCACAGTTGCTCGATCTGGGACACCAGCATGCCGGCGGCGATCAGCACCGTCATCAGTGTGCCGCCGACCAGCAGGCCCGTCTGGACTGGACACGAAAGGGCTGCCGCTGCCGCACCTGACGATTCGTGCGGTCTCCCGGCCCAAGGACGCGACCGGATTCGTCGTCCTACCCCGGCGCTGGGTCGTGATGCGGAGCCTGGGCTGGATCACGCACGCCCGCTGCCCGGTCCGCGACCACGAACGCCTCCCGCAGCACAGCGAGGCCCCGATCACCTGGGCCGCCACACCCTGATGCCCCGCCGCCTCACCCAGTCGACCGGTCAGGTCCTCCAGGCAATTCCCTGACGGGTTCTCTCACCGGGTGTCTTCGCGAAGTGCCTTGTCGATCTCGCTCAGTGCGCCGGTCAACTGCGCGTAGTCGTCGGCTGCCAGTGGCTTGACGAAGTACTTCTCCACCACCTCGGCGTGGACGGCCGCCGCACGCAGGAACGCCGTACGTCCCTCGGCGGTCGGTTCCACCAGGACCACCCTCCGGTCTTCGGGGGACGGGACGCGGCGGACCAGGCCGGCTTCTTCCATGCGGTCGATCAGGCGGGTGGTGCCACTGCTGGTGAGGGTCAGGTCGTCGGCCAGCTGCCGCTGGGAGACCTCCTCGCCAGGCCGGCGGCAGAGCCGTATCAGCACCTCCAGCATGGTGTGGCTGATCCCGCACTCGCGTCGCAGCGCGCTGTCGATGCGCTGCTCGAGGCGGGTGGCGGACTTGATCAGGAGGCCGAAATCCCGCACCAGCCGGCTGTTGGCGGCGCGGGCGACGGCCTCCTCGGTGTGCTGAGGTGTGGGGTTCATCGCCGCCAAGTCTACTGCCCCCGCACCTACTGCCATCTCAATTGCTGAACAATCAATTGCTGACTCGTCAATTAAATCCTATGGTGGTCGCACACCACGACCGAGAGGAGATCAGTGGATCTGCAGCACTGGCTCGGCCGAGCCACCCACGCGATACAGAACTGGGCCGACACCTTCGGCCCCTACCAGCAGCACCCGTCCCTCCACGTGGACGACGACCGGTTCGCCTCGGTCTTCGCGGAGTTCACCGGGAGACTGCAGGACAACTACCCCTTCTTCCACCCGCGCTACGCGGGCCAGATGCTCAAGCCCCCGCACCCCGCCGCGGTAGTCGGTTACCTCACCGCCATGCTGATCAACCCCAACAACCACGCCCTGGACGGCGGCCCCGCAACCGCCGTGATGGAGCGCGAGGTCGTCGCGCAGCTCGCCACCATGTTCGGTTACGACACCCACCTCGGCCACCTCACCACCAGCGGCACGATCGCCAACCTCGAAGCCCTCTTCGTCGCCCGAGAACTCCACCCCGGCCGCGGTATCGCCCACAGCGCCGAAGCCCACTACACCCACGGCCGTATGTGCCACGTCCTGGGCCTGACGAGCCACCCCGTCCGCGCCGACAGCCAAGGCCGCCTGGACCTCGACTCGCTGGAGGACGTACTGCGCACCGGACAGGTGGGCACCGTCGTCCTCACCACCGGCACCACCGGACTGGGCGCCGTCGACCCCGTCCACGACGTGCTGCCGTTGGCCGAACGGTACGGCGTCCGCATCCACGTCGACGCCGCGTACGGCGGCTTCTTCACGCTCCTGGCCGGTGCCGACAGCCCCGAGGGGCTTCCGCCCGAGCCCTGGCGGGCCATCGCGCGGGCCGACTCGGTCGTCGTCGACCCGCACAAGCACGGCCTGCAGCCCTACGGCTGCGGAGCCGTCCTCTTCCGCGACCCCGAGGTGGGCCGCTTCTACCTTCACGACTCGCCCTACACCTATTTCACCTCCACCGAGCTCCACCTCGGCGAGATCAGCCTGGAATGCTCCCGCGCCGGCGCCTCCGCGGCCGCCTTGTGGCTCACCCTCCAACTCCTGCCGCCCACCCTCGACGGCCTGGGCCAGGTCCTGGCAGCCGGTCGGCGAGCGGCCCTGAAGTGGGCGGACCTGATCGAGGCGTCCGACGTCCTGGAGCTCTACCAGCCACCGCAGTTGGACATCGTCACCTACTTCCCCGCTGTCGCCCCCGCGACCCTCACCGGCATCGACGCAGCCTCCGCCCGCGTCCTCGCCGACGGCATGACCAGCTCAGACCCCATCTACCTCAGCACCCTCAAAGCAGGCCACGAAGGGTTCACCGCCCGCCACCCGAAGATCACAGCAGACACCGACGGCGCCCGGATCCTCCGCAGCGTCCTGATGAAGCCGGAATCCGAACACCATGTCCAACACCTGCACAACCGGGTCGAGCAGCTGACCCAGGCCCGCTGACCCCGCCACACCAGCCCCGGAGAACAAACGGAACAACCCAGCATCAGAGGCAGGGCCACGTTCTCCTCGGCGGGCAGCTCCGTCAGCAGCTGGCCGAACTGGAAGACGAAGTCAGCGCTCGAACTTCCAGGTGACCGTCTTGGCGTCGGCCTTGGTCACGCGGACGGGGATCTCGACACGTTCGCCGTCGCTGTTCGTTCCGGCGCAGGTGAGAGTGGTTCCGGCGACGGCCTTGAGGCCGGTCGGGCAGGTGACTCCGGAGAGCTTCTCCCCGATCCAGGGCAGCGGGTGGTACTTGCCCTCGGTGCGGCCCTCGACGATGTTCGCCGCGAGTGCCTGGTGGCCGTCGACCGACACCGTGTTGTGCTCGTCGAGCCCGGTGGTCGACTCGGTGCCGGAGAGCAGATACGTGGCGAGGCCGCCCAACGCGACCACGGCGGTCGCACCGCCGACGACACCGACGAGGAATGTGCTGCGCCGCATCGTGTACTCCTGACGTCCGGTGAGGATGGGGCCCCACCTTCGCCCGGGGGCCCGGGCGCGCGCCTCGGCCGAACGGTCGGGATCGTGGACCGGTCACTCGACCGTTCGGCCGATCCCGCGCTCCGGGGGCTGCCCTACGGTGCTCGGCATGAACTCCGTTTCCGCCCGGGGCTGCGCCCGTGGCTTCGCCGTCGGCCTCCTGCTGGCCGCGTCGGTCGTCGACGTTCTCTACGCGGGCGCCGACGGAACGAGCGTCCTGCCGCTGGCGGGCCCCGTCTGGCCGACCCTGGCCGTGGTGCTCGTCGGGCTGGCCGCCGTGCTGTGGCCGGCCGGGCGGCGGCCCGAGTGGCTCACGCCGCAGGTGCGCACGGCCGTGCCGGCTCTCGCCACCGGCCTCCTCACGGCCGCGTCGCTCCTGATCCGGGGGCCGCTCGTGTTCGGCCCGGGCGAGATCCTGATCCTGCTGAGCCTGCTCTTCGTCGCGGTGCGGCACTGCCCTCCGCGCTGGGCCATGGTGTGCGGCACCCTCGACGCGGGCGCGCTCCTCACCCTGCCGGTACGCGGCGACGTGTCGCCGAGTGATGACGTGTTCGGCCTGGCGATGGTCGGTCTGCTGCTGATCGGCCTCATCGCCGGACTCGCGGGCTATCTGCGCTCCATGGACTACCGCCGCACCGTCGCCGTCACCGAGACCCGTCGCAGCGAACGCCTCGCCATCGCGGCCGACCTGCACGACTTCGTCGCCCACCATGTCACCGGCATCCTCGTGCAGACCCAGGTCGCCCGCATGATGGCCACCACGCAGCCGCGGGAGCTGGACCCTGTCCTGGCCGGCATCGAACGCGCCGCGACCGAGGCCCTCGCCTCGATGCGCCGTACGGTCGGCGTGCTGCGCGACACCGGGGAGGAGGCGGCCGACCGCCGCCCCGTCGGCGACCTGAACGGCATCGCCGAACTGATCGAGGGCTTCGCGACGCCGGGCCAGCAGGTCGTCCTCCACCGTGACCCCGCCGTGTCCGACCAGTTCCCCCACGAGGTGCAGGCCGCAGCCTTCCGGGTCGTCCAGGAGGCGCTGACCAACATCCGTCGCCACGCGGCCGACGCCGCGCACATCGAGGTCCGCCTGTGGGACGACGCCGGCCGCCTGGCGGTGTCGGTGGCGGACGACGGCCGGGGCGGCACCCAGCTCCCGCCGGCGGCGCACGGCGGCGGCTTCGGCCTCGTCGGCCTGAAGGAGCGCGTGACCGCACTGGGCGGCGAACTGCACGCCGGCCCGCGGGGTGGCGCCGGGTGGGAGGTAGGGGCGGTGTTTCCGGCGGGGAGATCCTGAGGTCCGCCTGCGGAGCCCCTGAGCGGCAGCTCACGTGGTGGTCGGCCGGGGAAAGAGCCGAGCCCGTAGATCCCAGGCCGCACCGTCGACGAGAGCGCTGTAGCCGCGAATGGCGCCGTCCGCCGATACGGGCAGAACGCGCGAACTCGTCGCCGCCCGTCCTGGTTAGCATCCCGATATGACCAGCGACTCCCCCATCTTCCCCACGACCCCACCGGACTCCACCGGCGGCCCGCAGGACTCGGTCTTCGACGAGGTCGTCGACCGGAAGCACTCCAACTCCATGAAGTGGTCCCGCGCCGGGGATTTCCTCGCTCCGGACGAGGCGGCCGCCGACCCGCTCCCGATGTGGGTCGCCGACACCGACTTCAAGGCGCCCCAGGCCGTGATCGACGCCCTCCACGAAGCCGTGGACCACGGTGTCTTCGGGTATCCCGGAGGTGCGACCGACAGCTACCTCGACGCCGTGACCGGCTGGCAGGCCCGGCGGTTCGGCTGGGAGACATCGCGGGAGTGGGTGCTCCAGACCGCCGGCATCATCACCACGCTCAAGACCGTGGTGCAGGCCTTCTCCTCGCCCGGCGACTCGGTGCTGATCCAGCCTCCGGTGTACGTGCACTTCCACGACGACGTCCTGCTCAACGGACGCCGGCTCGCCTTCGCACCCCTGGAACGCACCGAGGACGGCTACCGCTTCGACGCCCGGGCGTTCGAAGCCGCCATACGGCCGGACACCAAGCTGTTCATACTCAGCCATCCCCACAACCCGACAGGCAATGTCTGGTCGGAGGAGGAGCTGACGACGATGGGCGAGATCTGCGCCCGGCACGGCGTCCTGGTCGTCTCCGACGAGATCCACCAGGACCTGATCATCAACCCCGCCAAGAAGCACGTCCCGTTCGCCTCCCTCGGCGAGGAGTTCGCCCGGAACAGCATCACCTGCACGGCTCCGAGCAAGACGTTCAACCTCCCCGGACTGCAGTGCGCGAACGTCTTCGTCCCCCACCGCGGGCTGCGCGAGGAACTGGCCCGGCAGTACGAGCGCAACCTGTTCCCCCTGGTCAACACGCTGGGGGCGGTCGCGGCCGAGGCGGCCTACACCCACGGTGAGCCCTGGCTCGAAGAGCTGCTCACCTACCTGCGCGGCAACCACGAGCACTTCGCGAAGGCGGTCAACGGCGCCACCTCGAAGGTGCGGGTGCTGCCGGCCGACTCCCTGTACCTGGCGTGGATGGACTGCCGGGGCCTGGGAATGGACGCGGAGGCCCTCGACTCGTTCCTGCTCACCACGGCGCGCCTGTGGCTGGACAAGGGCCAGAAGTTCGGGATCGAGGGCCACGGCTACATGCGGGTGAATCTGGGCTGCCCACGCTCCACGGTCGACGAAGCGATACGACGGCTGACCACGGCCGTCGCCGGTCTGTGAGGCGGTGTGGTACAGGTCGGGGCCCATACCCATGCCGATCAGCCAGTCACCGTCACCGGTCCATCACCGGCGGTACCTCACTACGATCATCGACCATGGACTGGCTGGAGCGGATCGCGGGACTCAGGCAGTGGAGCAGGAACGGAACGCGTGCTCCGCACAAGCCGCTGCTGCTCCTCCACGCCCTCGGCCGGTTCCAGCGGGACCCCGACGGCGAGCTGCGGTACAGCCTGGTGGAGGGGGACCTGCAGCGTCTGCTGAACGAGTACGGCCCGCCCCACAGGACGACGCCCGCCTACCCGTTCCACCATCTGATCAGTGACGGTGTGTGGGAAGTGCGCACCGACCTCGGGCACGGCAGCCCCGGGAGCGGGGTACGCGATCTGCGGGAAACGGGTGCCACCGGGCGGCTCGCGCCGGAACTCCGAACCGCGCTGCGACGTGAACCCGAACTGCTGGGCCGGATGGCGCGGTTGCTGCTCGACCTGCATTTCCCGCCCTCCCTCCACACCGAGTTGTGCGAAGCCGCCGGGCTGGAACTGGAGCCGGCCAAGACCGTGCACCTCGTGACCGTGGGGCGGCAGCGGGACAGGCGCATGCGCGATCTGGTGCTGACCGCCTACGAGTACCGGTGCGCGTTCTGCGGCTACGACGGCAGGATCGGGGTGACGCCTGTCGGGCTGGAAGCCGCGCACGTGCGCTGGTGGGCCTTCGGAGGACCGGACGTCGTCGACAACGGGCTGTGCCTGTGCTCGCTGCATCACAAGCTCTTCGACAAGGGCGTCCTCGGGGTCGGGGAGGGGCACCGGATTCTCGTCTCGCAGCGCTTCGTCGGCCACAGCCCCGCTGCCCGCGACCATGTCGTAGCGCTCGCGGGGCGACCGCTCGTGGGCCCCCAGCCGGGCACACGCCCCATCGCGGCCGACCACCTCGCCTGGCACACCCGTCAGGTCTTCCAGGGCACCCCACGTCCCGCCACCGTCGGCTGACGGAACTGCCGCTTCCCTGCCACCGGGCCCGGCCGCTCTCCTGACCTCGCCCGGTTCAACGGGGCGTGAGCAGACCGAACTCGATGCCGTCGGGGTCGGCCAGCACGACCCGGCCGTCCTCGGTCTGACCGGTGCCGACGCGGGTCGCCCCGAGGGAGACGAGACGGTCGATCTCTGTCTGCCGGTCGGCGTGGGCAGGTGGAGCGAGGTCGAAACGCACCCGCTCATCGGCTGACTTCGGCAGCACCGGGGGGCCGCCCCACGTGATCTTCGTGCCGCCGTGCGGGGAGCGGATCGCGGTCTCCTGGTCCTGGTCCCAGACCAGCGGCCAACCGAGCGCCGCACTCCAGAAGTACCCGACCTCCTGCGAACCGTCGCAGGCCAGCGCCCCGATGAATCCGCAGTCGGCGAGGAACTTGTTGCCCGGCCCGACGACGCAGAACTCGTTGCCGTCGGGGTCGGCGAGCACCACGTGCCCCTCCTCGGGGCGTTGGCCGATGTCGATGTGGCGTGCGCCGAGTGCCAGCGCCCTGGCCACCGTCTGCTGCTGGTCCTCCAGGGACGTACTCGTCAGATCGAAGTGCATCCGGTTGGGGACGGTCTTCGCCTGCCGGGCCGGAACGAAACGGATACGGAAGCCGGTGTCGTCGCCGGGCAGGAGCATGACGCCGTCGCGCGGATCGTCGACCAGCTCCCGGTCCAGGACCCCGGACCAGAACCGTGCGAGTGCCTGCGGCTCGCTCGCGTCGAAGCAGACCGCGAACAGGTGAGACGTCATTCCCCCGCCAATCGTCGATGCGCTGACCGACGACTGTCGCTTCGGCCGCAGCGCGGTGCGCGGGCGGGCTCCCGCCGGCCCAGTCCTGGGAACGCGAGCCTAGGGGTGGGCCGACGTAGCCCGCACCCGAATAATCGGCAGCAGCCGGCTCAGGATTCGAGACGGCGGCGGTCCTCCTCGTCCCACTTGCTGGTGTCGCGGGGCTCGACGTACGGCTCCTCATCCGGCGGGTGGCCGCCCGCGATGGCGCGCTGGCGCGCGAGCTCCGCGTCGAACTCCAGACCCAGCAGGACCGCCAGGTTGGTGATCCACAGCCACACCAGGAACACGATCACACCGGCGAGCGTGCCGTAGGTCTTGTTGTAGGAGCCGAAGTTCGCCACGTAGAACGCGAAGCCGGCCGAGGCGAGCATCCAGATCAGCAGGGCGAGGAAGCTGCCCGGTGTGATCCAGCGGAAGCCGCGGACCTTCGCGTTCGGTGTGGCCCAGTACAGGATCGCGATCATCATGGTGACCAGGAGCACCAGCACCGGCCACTTCGCGATGGACCACACGGTGAGCGCCGTGTCGCCGACGCCGAGCGCGGTGCCGACCTCCTGTGCGAGGCCGCCGGTGAACACCACGATCAGCGCGCTGATCACGGCCATGACCATCAGGACGACCGTCACGCCGACCCGGACGGGCAGTACCTTCCACACCGGGCGCCCCTCGGGGACGTCGTACACCGCGTTCGAGCTCCTGATGAACGCGGCGACGTAGCCGGAGGCCGACCAGATCGCGAGCACGAAGCCCACGATCGCCATGACGGAGCCGAGGCCGGCGTTGCCCTGCATCTGCTGGACGGCGTTGGTGAGGACGTCTCGCGCGGCGCCGGGGGCGAGTTTCTGGATGTTGTCCAGCACCTCCTGCGTCGCCGTCTGCCCGACGATCCCGAGCAGGGACACCAGCGCCAGGAGAGCCGGGAAGAGCGCCAGGATCCCGTAGTAGGTCAGCGCCGCCGCCCGGTCGGTCAGCTCGTCCTTCTTGAACTCCTTCAGGGTGCCTTTGAGCACCGTTCCCCAGGAGCGTTTGGGCAGGTCCGTCGGGCTGTCCGGCGCCCGCCGCTCCACCTGCTCGTCCGGCCCGGCATGCGAGGACCGCGCGGCCTCCGCCTCGGTCTCGGCTCCGGCCTCGTGGTCGGCGCCGTGCCCACCGTGCCTTCGATGCGCTCCATGCGTTCCATGCGCTCCGTGCCGTTTCAACGTCCGCATCATGGCGCCCGGGTATCCGAAGGGGCGCCACCTATACATGCCAATTCGGGACATATCGGCCAGTCGTGTCGGCGATGACGCCGGTCAGAGCCGGCCGTCGAGGGACCTCATGGACCCGTCGAAGTGGGCGATGTCAGGGGGCGAGGGCGGTGCGCAGGGTGGTGGCCATCAGTTCTATGGCCTCCTTGCCCGCCGGGACCGGGCCGGTGTGGGTGAAGTAGTGGTCGACGCCCTCGAAGACGTGGTGGGTGACCGGGACACCCGCTGCCTCCAGGGCCTTGGCGTAGGCGTCGCCCTCGTCGCGCAGGCGGTCGTTCTCGGCGGTGATGACGAGGGCGGGCGGCAGCCCTTCGAGGTCGTCGGCGAGTCCGGGCGAGACCAGGGGGTCGGCGAGGTCGGCCGGGTCCGGGACGTAGGCGGCGGTGAAGATCCGCATGAGCTGGGGGCCGAGCAGCGGCTTGGCGATGCGGGAGAGCTTGGTGGCCGGGTCGGCGACCTGGTCGAGCGGCGCGGAGTCGATGATCTGGAGCCGGGGTGTGAAGGTCCCTCGGTCGCGGGCCGTACGACAGACGGCGGCGGTCAGGTTGGCCCCCGCGCTGTGTCCGCCCACGGCGACCCGTGAGCCGTCCCAGTCGTGCGCGGCGCCGTTCTCGGCGATCCACTCGGTGACGTCGTACGCCTGCGTGACGGGGACGGGGAACGTCCGCTGCGGGGCGACGGCGTAGTCCACGTTGATCACCACGCAGCCCGCCTCGGCGGCTATGTAGCGGCAGATGTGGTCGTCCTGCTCGGGACGGGCCACGACGAAGCCGCCGCCGTGGAAGTTGACGTACACGGGAGCGGGGGTGGCCGTGCCGGCCGGCGGGCGGTAGACGGTGCAGGACACCGGTCCGGCGCCGGTCTCCACCCGGAGGGTCTCCGTCCGCTTCGGGATGTCGGTGAAGCGCAGGTCCTCGTGGACTCGGGTCATGACGCCGCTGAGCAGCAGTTGAACCCCTCTGGCCTGGATTCTGGCACTGAACGACATGATCGGTCCCGCCCGTCGCTACAACTTTCCATTAACAGGATTCCTGATAATGGACGCCAATCCTGTTTTGCGCAACGGTCAGCGCGGGCGGGGTTTCGCGGGGCGGCTCCAGACGTGGGTCAGCCGGCGGCGAGGGGCGGCTCGGTGCGGGTCAACTCCGGGTGTTGAGGGCCGGCTCCGCGTCTGTGCGGGTCAGCCGCGGGGTCAGCTTGGGCAGGCGTCAGCTCTGGGCGGGCCTGAGGACCACGAAGTCCGCGTTCGACGGGTCCAGGCAGACGGCCAGGCGGCCGACGCCTTCCGCGTCCTCCGGTCCCATCTGCACACTGCCACCGTTCTCGGTGACCGCGGCTACCGCGGCGTCACAGTCCGTGACGGCGAAGACCGGGTGCCAGTAGGGCCGGCCGTTCGCCAGCGCGAGGTCCTCCTCGCGGAGCTGCATGAGGCCGCCCTGCATCCGCTCCTCGGGGAGTCCGGCGGGCGTGATCAGGGTGTACGCGCCTCCACCGCCCGGAAGGGGCATCTCGCCGAACTGCCAGCCGAAGACTCCGCCGTAGAACTCCTTGGCGGCCGCGGCGTCCGTCGTGTACAGCTCGGTCCAGGACAGCGAGCCCGGCTCGTCCGCCAGCTCGAAACCCTGGTTCTGCGCCGGCTGCCAGACGGCGAACTGGCCGCCCAGCGGGTCGCTGTACTGTGCCATCCGCCCCCAGTCGCCGAGGTCCCTCGGTGCCACCCGCACCGTGCCGCCCGCGCGCTCCACGGCCTGGGTCGTGGCGTCCGCGTCCTCGACGGCGTAGTAGATCATCCAGGCCGACCGCGCGCCCTCCTCGGTGAGTTTGCCGAGCCCGCCGATGATCTTGCCGTCCTTCCGGAAGGCTCCGCCTTCCCCTTCCATGTCCTCCCCCTCGCCCCCGCCCTCGTCGCTCATGGGCTCGTACTCCCACCCGAGCACCGCGCCGTAGAAGGCCGCGGCGGCCGGCACGTCGGGGGCACCGAGGTCGAGCCAGCAGGGGGAGCCGGGAGTCAGGTCAGTGGTGATCACGGGGTACCCCTTCGCATTCGCGGATCCTGTGATTTCGTCCTGCGATTTCAGCGTGACACCCACCCTCACCGCCCGCGCGTCGGCCGCTGTGCGGGTGTGGGCCCTGGCGCCCGTCGGCTACGAGGCGTCGAGGTCGTCGGCGAAGTGACGGAAGCCGTGGCGGTCGCGGTGGAGGCCCCAGAGGGTGTCGGCGAGGACGGCGGGGTCCTTCCTCTCGTGTCCCGGGACGATGGCGCCGGGGACGATCAGTTGGGCGACGTGGACGCCCTCGGCCGCGAGAGTGTCGTGCAGCAGGTGGCCGTAGGCGCTCTCCGCCGCGAACGCGATGGACGTACCCGCCCGGTCGGGGTGCGGCACCACGGCCGTGCCGCCGTTGACGAAGAGGATGGTGCCGCGGCCGAGGGCACGCATGCCGGGCAGCACCTGCCGTACGGCGGCGACCGAGCCGTAGACGGAGAACTCGATCGGGCCGACGAGGTCGGTGTGGCCGGTCTCCAGCACCGGCAGCATGAAGTCCCGGTGCGGCAGCGGGCTGTACTGCAGGACCTCGATGGGCCCCAGCGCCGCGTCCGCCGCGACGAGTGCGGCGGTCAGGGCCTCCGGATCGCGTACGTCGGCGGCGAACCCCCGGGCCGTGACGCCCTGGTCGGCCAGGTCGGCGGCGAGTGCCTTCGTCCGCTCAAGGTCGCGGGCGACGAGCGCCACGGCGAACCCCTCACGACCGAAGCGACGGGCGACGGCCGCGCCGAGACCCGGCCCGGCTCCGATGACGGCGATGGTGGTCATGGCGTCCTTGCTTTCTCATGGGGCGGTCACTCGCGAGGGCCCGGCCTGCCGGAAGGGGCTCGACAGTCCTCATCACTCCTCATCAGTCCCCATCGTGTCGTAACGCGCCCTCGCGACAGCGAGGGGGTCAGGGGGCCAGTGACCTGGTACGGCCGCCCGCGGACGCGTCGGCGGGCGGCCGTACGCTTGCCCCGTGGAGGACTACGACATCCTGGACACCCCGGACAGCGCCGCCCCGGACGGCCGCCAGCCGCGCCCGCAGTCGCTCATGCTCGCCTTCTTCGGCAACCACGTGCTGGAGGAGGGGGAGCGTGATCTGGTTGTGTACTCGGGCAGCGTCATCGACGTGCTCGGCCGCGTCGGAGTGGGCGAACAGGCCGTACGCTCCACGCTGACCCGCATGGTCAACCGGGGTCTGCTGCGCCGCCAGCGCGAGGGGCGCAGGATGTACTTCGGCCTCACCCCGCAGGCGACGCGTGTCCTGTGGGACGGCCGCACCCGCATCTGGAAACAGGGTGCCGTCAACGACGACTGGGACGGCACCTGGACCCTCCTGGGCTTCTCCCTCCCCGACGCCTGGAAGCGCCAGCGCCACGACCTGCGCTCCCGGCTCACCTGGTCAGGGTTCGGGGCGTTGTACAGCGGGCTGTGGATCGCCCCCGGGGACGTCGATGTCGTCGCCGTCGTCGCGGAACTCGGGCTCACCGCCCACGTCAAGATCTTCCACGCGCGGGCGAACGTCGCCACCGACATCGAGCTGATGATCCGCGACACCTGGGACCTGGACAGCATCGCCGCCCGCTACGTCACCTTCGACAAGCGCTGGACGGCCCACGGGGGCACGGGCTCCGGGAGCGCTTCCGGCTCTGGTTCCACGTCCGGGTCCGGCCCCGGCCCCGGCCCCGGCCCCGGTACCGGTACCGGTGTCGACCCACTCGGCACCCGGCTACGGCTCGTCAGCGAATGGCTGTGGACCATCCGTACCGACCCCCGGCTCCCCACCCGCCACCTTCCCCCCGACTGGCCCGCCCGCGCCGCCGAGGAGACCTTCCACCGCGTCGCCGAACAGACCAGGGAGCCGGCCAGGCGGATGGCCCTCGAACTCCTGGACACGGTCCCGCTGCGCCAGGCCTGACCGGTTCGCTGAGCCGGGCGAAGGGGGAGAACGCTGGTCCGGGGTTCAGAATCAGCTCCCGAGCTGCGGAGAAGACCGAGCCGGGGTTCGGGAACGCCCGTCGCCGGGGGCGGACTAGAGGGTGACCAGGTCCGGGAACGGTGTGGGGGTGGAGTCGTTCAGTTCGGCCCAGACCGTTTTGCCCTGGCGGGCTCGGCGGGTGCCCCAGTGTTCGGCGAGTTGGGCGACCAGGAGGAGGCCGCGGCCGCCCTCGTCGAAGACACGGGCCCGGCGCAGGAGCGGGGTGGTGCCGCCGGAGTCGGAGACCTCGCACATGAGGGTGCGGTCGTGGATGAGGCGCAGCCGGATGGGGGGCCGGCCGTAGCGGATGGCGTTGGTGACGAGTTCGCTGACCACCAGCTCGGCGGTGAACTCCAGCTCCCCCAGGCCCCATGCGCCCAGCTGCCGGGAGACGTTCGCCCTGGCCCGGGCGACGGCGGCGGGTTCGGCCGCCATGTCCCAGGTGGCGACCTGGCCCGCGCCGAGGGCATGGGTCCGGGCCAGGAGCAGCGCGACGTCGTCGGGTGGCCGGGCGGGCAGCAGGGCGTCGAGTACGGCGTCGCAGGTGGCCTCCAGGGAGTCCGCGGGCCGGGCCAGGGCGTCGCGGAGCCGGTCCAGGCCCACGCCGATGTCGTGGTCCCGCGCCTCGATCAGTCCGTCGGTGTAGAGCGCGAGCAGGCTGCCCTCGGGGAGCTCCACCTCCGCCGCCTCGAACGGCAGCCCGCCCTGGCCGAGCGGCGGGCCCGGTGGCAGGTCGAGAATGTCGACGTGCCCGTCCCTCGACACCATGGCGGGCAACACGTGCCCCGCCCGAGCGAGGGTGCAGCGGCGCGAGACGGGGTCGTACACGGCGTAGAGACAGGTGGCACCGATAGCTCCGACGCCTTCCGTACCTTCGGCGACCTCGGATGTGGGGGTGGGTTCGGCCGGGTCGGGAATGTCGGGGGTGACGGGCGTGTCGGAAGCGTAGATGAGGCCGTTCGTTGTGACGGGTGTGGTCGCGTCGGGAGGGGTGGCTGCCTCGGCCGGCGCGGCGGGCGTGGTCGGGGTGGGGTCGGGCTCGTCCTCCGTGCCGCTCTCCGCCTCGGCGGCCAGGCGGATCACGACGTCGTCCAGGTGGGTGAGGAGTTCGTCGGGCGGCAGGTCGATGTCGGCCAGGGTCCGTACGGCGGTCCGGAGGCGGCCCATCGTGGCGGCGGCATGGATGCCGTGGCCCACGACGTCGCCCACGACGAGGGCGACCCGCGCTCCGGAGAGCGGGATGACGTCGTACCAGTCGCCGCCCACGCCGCCCTGGGCGTCGGCGGGAAGGTAGCGGAAGGCGACGTCGACGGCGGACTGCTTCGGGGTGCGGCGCGGGAGCAGGCTGCGCTGCAGGGTCAGGGCGATGGTGCGCGCGTGCGTGTAGCGGCGGGCGTTGTCGACGGCCACCGCCGCCCTCGCCGCGATCTCCTGGGCGAGCAGCAGATCCTCGTCGTCGAACGCGTCGGGGTTACGGTGCCGGCAGAACTGCGCGACCCCGAGCGTGGCCCCCCGGGCCCGCAACGGCACCACGAGCGTGGAGTGAACCCGGCCGACGCCACCGGCAGGGCCACCGCTCCCGGCGCCGCCACCACTCACAGCACCACCGCCACCGACACCACCGCCACCGTGCACATCACCCCTGACGTCCCCGGCACGCCCGCCATCCGCAGCACTCGCGCCGCCACCCTCTCCCTCTCCGCCGCCCCCGGCCCGGCCTCTCTCCCAGGCACACCCCCCGGCCGACGCCCCCGCAGCCCCCTCCTGCCCCCGGGCCCCGCCGTCGAGGCGGTGTCGGGTCGGTCGGCCTGTCGTCAGGGCGTGGGCCAGGGGTGAATCGGGCGGGTAGGTGTGCGGGCGGCGGCGGGGGCTCGTGGGCGCCGGGTCGGGTTCGACGACGGAGCGCTGGGCGAGCCGGTGGAGTACGGGCGAGGTGGGCGGGTCGTCCGCCGGGGCCTCGCGGGAGTTGAGCGCGGAGTCGAGCAGGTCGACGGTGACGAGGTCGGCGAACTTCTCGGTGGCGAAGTCGGCCAGCTCCTGGGTGGTGCGCCCGATGTCGAGGGTGGTGCCGATACGCATGCTCGCCTCGTTCACCATCGACAGCCGCCACCGCAGCCGCCGGTCCCGTTCCTCCTCGTACGCCACGACGCCCTGCTCGGAGGTGCGGTCGACGTACGCCGTCGCCGTCACGATCAGGCCGCGCGCGGCCTCGCTGATCAGGTTCGCGTCATCGGTGCGCCGGGACATCTCTTCGAGGAGGCGGTCGAGGAGGACTCTCTGGCCGACCCGGAAGCCCCGCAGCACGGCGCCGATGGGGACGCCGTGCCGGGCCAGCCGGCGGACGCGGGCCAGCTCGGCGGCCGGCGCCCCGATGCCGCCCGGGTCGACCCCGTGGGCGAGGCCGCTCAGCACCGCGACGATGTGTGCGGCGACGTTCTCCGACGTCATGGCGCCGGAGTGCTCCCACAGTTCGGGCGCCTCACGGCGCAGGCACCGCTCCACCTCGGCGATCAACTCGTCCGTTCTGAAGGCGAGCTCGCGCGCGACACGGGACACAAGACCGTCAGCCGTGGAGTCCACAGTCACGACGGTACGCCGAACAAGCGCGTACGCCCTGTCGTGGGCCCGCCCGGTCCGCCGTCCCCCGGAGGAAACGGTTCACGTGGTGGTCGATGATCAGGGGCCGGTGCCGTCAGCCGATCGCTGCACCGTACACATGGTCGACCGCGAGGGTGATGAGGACGCGGCGGTCGGAGACCATCACCGAGCGGTACTCGTCCCAGTCCGGGTGTTCCCCGGCGGCGGCACGGTAGTAGTCCACCAGCGCCTGGACCTCCGGGCCCTGGGGGTCCGTGCCCGGTCCGACGAGGTGGGCCGTGCCCTCGGCGGTGGCCCAGGACATGCCGTCGGAGCTGGTCACCTCCAGGGCCGCGCGCGGGTCCCGGCGCAGGTTGGCGGTCTTGGCGGTGGCCTCGGTGGTGGAGATGTGGATGACGCCCGCCTCTTCGTCGTAGAAGGGCATGACGGGGGACAGTTGCGGGCGGCCGTCGGACTTGAGGGTGGCGAGGACGCCGAGCCGGCTCTTCGCCAGCAGTGCACGCGGGTTGAACGGTGTGGCGGTCATGCGAGGATCATCGACCTTCACACCGGTGTACGGGAAGCGGGCGTACTGCTCGGGGAGTTGAGCTCTCGGGGGACCGGCCCCGGGGGACGGTCAGGACTGCGAGGGGCTTCGCCGACCGCTCACTTCCCCGGCCGGTCGGGTGCTCAGAACGGCTTGCGGCTGCTCACCGCGCCCCCTGTGACCCGTCCGCCTCCTCGGCCCTTACCTCGGGCCGGTTATTGTGACGAGGCGAATCGAACGTACGCAGGGCTGGCGGAGGGCACGTGGTGTCGGACGTAGGGCGGCTCATCGCCGGGCGCTACCGGCTCACGGAGCAGATAGGCCGCGGCGGCATGGGCACGGTGTGGCGTGCCGGGGACGAGGTCCTCGACCGCCAGGTCGCGGTGAAGCGGCTGCATGTGCAGCCGCACCTGTCCGCCGACGACCTCGTCACCCTGTACGAGCGCACCCGCCGCGAGGCCCGCAGCGCGGCCCGCATCGCGCACCCGAATGTGATCGTCGTCCATGACGTCGTCGACGACCACGTGGACGACGGCGCGGGCGGCACCGGTGACGGGCGGCCCTGCATCGTCATGGAGTACGTCCCGGCGCCCACCCTCGCCGATCTCCTCTCGGAGGGCCGGACCGTCCCGCCCGAGGAGGCGGCCCGTATCGGTCTGGGCATGGTCGCCGCGCTGCGCGCCGCGCACGCCGCCGGGGTGCTGCACCGCGACGTCAAGCCCGGGAACGTCCTGCTCGGCGCCGAGGGCCGGATCGTCCTCACCGACTTCGGCATCGCGATGACCGCGGAGGCCTCGACCCTGACCAAGACGGGCGAGATGGTCGGGTCCATCCACTACATGGCCCCGGAGCGGATCCGCGGACAGAAGCCCGGCCCGGCGTCGGACCTGTGGGCCCTGGGCGCGACCCTCTACCAGGCGGTCGAGGGCCGCCCGCCGTTCCGCCGCCTCACCGCGATGGAGGCCGCGTACGCCATCGCCGTGGACCCCTTGGAGCCCCTGAAGCAGGGCGGCGCCCTGACACCCCTCGTCGAGGCCCTCCTCGCCAAGGACCCCGCCGACCGCCCCTGCGTCGAACAGACGGAACGGGCACTGCGGGCCGTGGCGTCCGGCTCGACGACGATCGCCCTGCCGACGCCGGGCGCCGGGGGCGAAGTCAACGGGGGCGGGGTCGCCGGGGGCGCGTCCATCGGGGGCTACAGCGGAGGCACGTCCACGGGCGGCTCGTACGGCGGCGGCACGGCCGTCGGCGGCTCGTACGCGGAAGGCTCGTACGACGGGCGGGACACCGGTGGTCGGCACACGGACCAAAGCCAGGGCCAGGGAACGGTCTCGGGCGCGTACACGGAGACGGCGGACTGGGGCGTAGGCCGGAGCAGGGGCGGTGGCACAGGCGGTGGCACAGGCGGTGGCACCGACCGTGAAGCCTGGCGGGCGGCCGGTCAGGAGGCGGAGCGCGACCCTGGCCGGGGCGGTGCGGGCCGAGACGGCGCCCGGGGCGGCCCCCCGGGCGGTGCGGGTCCGGAAGGCGGCGGGTCCGCGCGTCGCGGCCGGGGAAAGCGCCGTGTCCTCGTCCCGCTCGTCGTCGCCGTGACCGTGGCCGCCACGGTCGCCGGGGCGACGCTCTACCTGACGTCCGACCCCGAGGGGGACGCCGCCCCCCGGGGCGGCGGCAACTCCGCAGGCGCCACCCCGTCCTCCTCCCCCTCCCCCGTCCCCGACGGCTTCCACCTGGTCACGGACAGGACCCTCGGCATCTCCTTCCCCGTCCCGGACGGCTGGAAGGCCGACAAACGGACGGCCGAGTCGGTCACCTACACCGATGAGACGAAACTGGCCGGGCTCACGATCGGCATCGTGGACCCCGCCGGCTCGGACCCCATGGCCCATTTCAAGGACATCGAGGCCAACACCAAGGTCAACTATCCCGGCTCGTACCGGCGGCTGCGCATGCAGCAGACCACCTTCCGTGGGCAGCCGGCGGCCGTGTGGGAGTTCACCTTCCAGGGCCGGGCCCGCGCCTTCCGCGCCATCGACCTCGGTTACGGCCGCGCGGGCGAGCGGGAGTACGACATCTACCTCTCGGCCCCGGAGGCCGACTGGGACACCTACCGGCCCGTCTTCGACAAGGCCAGGGACGGCTTCATCACAGGCGTCTCCTGAGCCCCTTCCCCCCGTCGTCACGGGCGTCTCCTGAGCCCCTTCTCCCCGGCGGGATCCGCGGGGCCGATCACCCCTCCCCGGGACCCGTGGGCGCCCGAGCCCCGGTCGGCGCCACGTGCAGCCGGAACCCGGCGACCTCGTGGGCGGGCCACGCCCGGGCGTACTCGGGTGGGCCGCCGCCCGGTGCGACGAGGGTGGCCACGGGAATGCGTTCGGCGGTGCGCAGGATGCCGTCCCGGGTGATGTTGGCGTTGTTGCCGTGGGTGTGGGCGGAGGCGCAGCCGGCGTAGTACGCGATGGGGATGGCGTAGTCACCGGTCAGCAAGCAGGGTGGCCGTACGCCGAGGCGCCGCAGTTCGGCGGCGGTGCGGTCCCAGTCGCGATGGAACGCGGTCGTGCGCTCGACGGTGCGGGCCAGTACCGCGTACTGCACCGCCAGATGTCCGAGGAGCCCGAGCGCCACGACCGCCCCCACGACCGGCCGCCAGGCCCCGCCCGGCCCAGTGACGAGGTCGAGCAGGGCGTCGGCGACGGGGAGCGCGAGCAGGGCGTACGCGGGCAGCAGGAAGCGCGGCGCGGCGTACCCGATGAGGAACAGATAGGGGACGGCGGCCGTGGCTGCACAGGCCAACGGCACCACCGTGGGTGCCGCCTGGCCGGCCCTGAGTGCGACGGCCAGCCCGAGCACGGCAAGCACCGGCAGCACGAACCACCAGGCGATGACCACCGGGTGCGGCATGTCGCCGGTGCAGGGGCGGCACAGGGTGCGGCCCACGAGGCTGCGCAGCTGGTCGTCGACGGCGATGTTCCAGCCCAGCCCGCCCTGGATCCGCGACGCGTCGGCGAGCCGCCGCGCGAGACCGCCGTACTGGAGATACGCCTCGACGACCCAGGCCCCCGCCCCGCTGCCGAGCCCAGCCAGCATCGCGAGCGCCGGCCGCGACCGCCGCCGGCTCCGTACGCCCACCAGCAGTACGAACAGCGGAAGAGTCACCCACACCGTGTCCGTGGGCCGCATCCACGCCATCAGCGCGGTACCGGCGCCGACGCCCCACAACGCCGCCCGGTCCAGGGGATCGTTCCGCGCCCGCAGGAAGCACCCCACGCAGAGGAGCGCACCGATCGCGACCCAGTAGTTGGGCATGGCCTGCGGTCCGTAGAAGAGGGTCACCCACAAGGACGCGAACAGCGCGCCGCCGAGCGCCAGCACCCGCGCCGGGAATCGCCCCCGCCAGACGCGCAGGGCGAGATACAGCCCCAGCCCGGACAGCACCGCCAGATACACCCGCAGCAGCACGGTGGACGACGACCACGCGGCGACCGGCGCGACCAGCAGCGACACGCCCCGGGCGCGCGGAGCGCTGAAGAACGCCGACGGCGCGTGCGGGCTGACCTGACTGACGTATACCGACTCGTCCCAGCCGAGTCCCATTCCCGGTGGGACGAGGAGGAGTTGGGCCAGCGTGAAGGCGCCGGCCACGGCGGCGACGGGACCGAGTGCCGACGCCTTGGTGGCCGCCGCAGTCGTGACGGGGGCGACGACGGGAACGGTGTTCGAACCAATACGCATGGACCCATCCCGAACGCGGAAGACGAAAAGCCTCTAACGGAAGACGAAAAGCCTCTAAAGAGACAAAAGGATGAGATGCCGACTGCGGCTCGGAGGGCAACCGCGCCGCCCCGCAGCCCTCCACCACCCGCTCGGCTCAGTACGCCCGCCTTTTACGCCCGCCTGTTACGCGCCGCGTGGCGCCCGCCCGTTACGCGAGGGCCCTCTTCCTCCTATGGCGTACGCCTGCTTAGCGTGCGCGTCATGGATCATCGACAGCAGCCGCCCGTGAAGCACTTCGACCACTGCCCCTGGCTGTTCGAGAAGGAGGCGACGGAGGAGCAGCGAGCCACCCAGCGGGATCGGCAACGGTCGCTCGGCGGAGACAGCGAAGTGGGCGAGCGCTGCTACGTGGCCGAGTCGGCGGCGGTCTTCCCCGACCTCCTCCGCCTCGGCGACGACTCGTACATCGCCGCCCACGCCTACGTCACCGGCGACCTGACCACCGGCACGGACTGCACGCTCAACCCGTTCACCGTCGTACGCGGCACGATCTCCCTGGGCAACGGCGTACGCATCGGCGCCCACACCTCGCTCCTCGGTTTCAACCACT
Source organism: Streptomyces sp. NPDC002787 (assembly GCF_053592095.1). Taxonomy (NCBI): domain Bacteria; kingdom Bacillati; phylum Actinomycetota; class Actinomycetes; order Kitasatosporales; family Streptomycetaceae; genus Streptomyces; species Streptomyces sp. NPDC002787. The sequence goes on from NZ_JBSFVC010000015.1 coordinate 199,475, forward strand.
CCACCGCGCCCGACGAACCGGTCTTCCGCCAGCCCCAGACCAGCCGGGGCATCACCGTCGGCGACGACGTCTGGATCGGCTCCCACGTGGTCGTCGTCGACGGCGTCACCATCGGCGACCACTGCGTCATCGGTGCCGGGGCGGTGGTGACGAAGGATGTGCCGGCGTGGACGGTGGCGGCGGGGAACCCGGCGAGGAGGATCCGGGACCGGCGTGAGACGAAATCCTCGGTCGGCGGTGACGTCCTCACCCGGTTCGCCGACACCGCCCGCACCCAGGCCGCGGACATCATCGCCCGCCGCTGGAACGGCGAGCACTACACCGACCGCCCCGGCGCCGCGCCCACCGTGCGAGCGCACTGCGACGCCGTGGAGCTCGCCGACCTGCTGCTGTCGTCCGCTCCCGAGCAGCTCGACCCGGCGGAACACATCGAGCGCCTGACGGCCCTCCAGGACCGGCAAACCGGCCTGATACCCGAGCTCGGCGACCAACCGCCCCTCACGGACGCGGACGGCTTCATCGGCGAGGGCCCAGCCCTGTACCACGTCCTGTCGGTGGGCTACGCCCTGGACCTCCTGGGATCACGCTTCCCCCAACCCCCCACCAGTGTAGGCAAGATGACGCCCGATCAATTGATCACCCGCCTGGAGGGGTTGCCCTGGCGGGACGGCGCGTGGGGCGCCGGAGCATGGATCGACTCCTGGGCGACAGCCGCACACTGGAACCTGCGCCACCCCGACACCGCCGGTCTCACCCGGGGCACCCTGGAAGCCCTCTTCGGCTGGCTCCTCACCCGGGCCGACCCCTGGACCGGCATGTGGGGCACCGCCTCGACCACCACCGGCCGCCTCCAGGTGGTCAACGGCTACTACCGGCTCACACGGGGTTCCTTCGCGCAGTTCGGGGTGCCCGTTCCGCACCCGGAGCGGGTCGTGGACGCCGTACTGGACCACAGCCGGGACACCCGCTACTTCGGCGCGGGGCGTGAGAACGCCTGCAACGTCCTGGACGTCGCCCATCCGCTCTGGCTGTGCACAGGACAGCTGGGCGGCCGCGCCGGAGGCGACGACAGCTACCGGGCAGCCGAGATCCGCACCTGGGCCGAACAGCAGCTCACCGCCGCCCTGTCCCGCTGGCAGGACGGAAAGGGCTTCGTCTTCGGACCGGGCACGGCGGGCCCGGGACCGGAACCGGGCCTGCAGGGCACGGAGATGTGGTTGGCCATCATCTGGCTCCTGGCAGACCTGGTGGGGCGATCGGACAGCCTCGGGTACCGTCCGCGTGGGGTGCATCGCCCCGAGCCGGGCGGCGACCACCGCTGAGGCGCGACGGCGAACGGCCGCGATCGTCAGGAAGCCCCTCCTGGACGCCCCTTCGGGGAAGGGGCCGTCGTGGCAGGAGAGTCGTCCTGACGACCCGGCCGTCGTCGGCGGCGTGGCTGCCCGCGGGGAGCGGCCGCCGTGCGTTACACGGCCCCGTCCTTCGAGGGGACCGCGGGTGCGGTGAGGTCGTCCTCCTCGGGGAGTTCCTCGACGTCCACTCCACGGACCTGGGCCAACTCGTGTTTGAGGGCGGCGAGTTCGGTGCCGCCGGCCATGTGGTTGGTGAGTTCTTCGAGGCTGACCTGGTCGCGGGCGGCGGAGAGTTCGAGGGTGCCCAGGCGCAGGACGCTGAAGTGGTCGCCGACCATGTAGGCGTGGTGGGGGTTGTGGGTGATGAAGATGACGCCGAGGCCCCGGTCACGGGCGGCGGCGATGTACTTCAGCACCACGCCGGACTGCTTCACGCCGAGCGCGGCGGTCGGCTCGTCCAGGATGAGGACCCGGGCGCCGAAGTAGACGGCGCGGGCGATGGCGACGCACTGGCGCTGGCCGCCGGAGAGGGTGCCGATGGGCTGGTCGAGGTCGTCCAGGACGATGCCCATGTTGCGCAGCTCGGCGTCCGCGGTCCGCTTCATCTTGTCGATGTCGAGGCGGCGGACGGGCCAGGGGCCCTTCGTCATCTCGGAGCCGAGGAAGAAGTTGCGCCAGACCGGCATCAGGGGCACGGTGGCCAGGTCCTGGTAGACGGTGGCGATGCCGGCGTCGAGGGCCTCGCGGGGGGTGGAGAAGCGGACCGGGGTGCCGTCGATGAGGACGTCGCCCTCGGTGTGCTGGTGCAGCCCGGAGATGATCTTGATGAGGGTGGACTTGCCGGCGCCGTTGTCGCCGAGGACGCAGGTGACGCGGCCGGGATGGACGCTGAGGTTGACGCCGTGCAGGGCGCGGACGTTGCCGTAGGCCTTGCCGGTGTTCCTCAGTTCGACCACGGGCGTCTCGCCCTCGGGCGCGGTGCCGGTGATGCCGGCGGCGTCGGTCTGGTTCGTGTCGGTCATGGGGTGGTTCACCTCCGGGTCGCCTGGCTGCGGACCCACAAGTTGACGAGGGCGGCGATCAGGAGCATCACGCCGAGGAAGGCCTTGAACCAGTCGGGGTTCCAGTTGGCGTAGACGATGCCCTGGTTGACCATGCCGAAGATGAAGGCGCCGATGACCGGGCCGATCGCGGAGCCGTAGCCGCCGGTCAGCAGGCAGCCGCCGATCACCGCGGCGATGATGTACAGGAACTCGTTGCCCACGCCCTCGTTGGACTGCACCGTGTTGAACGAGAACAGCAGGTGCATGCCCACGAACCAGGCGCCCGCGCCGACGCCCATGAACAGCGCGACCTTCGTGAAGTTCACCGGCACGCCCACGGCTCGCGCGCTGTCCTTGTTGCCGCCGACGGCGAAGATCCAGTTGCCGAACTTGGTGCGCAGCAGCAGCCAGGTGGCGATGGCCGCGAAGACCAGCCAGTAGAAGATCGTGATTTTGAAGTCGACGCCGCCGATGCCGACTTCCGAGGCGAAGATGCTCTTGGCCTGGTCGAAGCCGTCCATGTCGGCGATCGAGTCGGACGCGACGTTGCCGGTGAAGATCTTCGTCACGGCGAGGTTGGAGCCCTGGAGGATCAGGAACGAGCCCAGGGTCACCAGGAAGCTCGGCAGACCCGTCTTGATGAGCAGCCAGCCGTTGAACGCGCCCACCGCCAGCGACACGATCAGTGCGACGATCACGCCGGTCCACACGTTCACCGTCAGCTGGAAGCTGATGATCGCGGCGGTGAGCGCCGAGGTGGTGACCGCGACACCGGCGGAGAGGTCGAACTCGCCGCCGATCATCAGCAGGGCCACCGGCAGGGCCATGATGCCCATCACCGACGCCTGGTAGAGCACGGTCGCCAGGGAGCCGGCCTCCCGGAAGGACGGGGCGACGGCGAAGAAGAACGCGTAGACGCCGATCGCGGCGATGAGGGCGCCGACCTCGGGGCGGGCCAACAGGCGTCGGCCCAGGGAGCGTTCAGCGGTACGGCCGTCCTTCTGGGCGGCCGGCGGAGCCGGCGGCGAGGAGGAACCCGCCGCCGGTGCCGTTGCTTGGGTCATGGTCGGATCACCGGGTGCCCTTCGCGGCGAACGAGGCGATCGTGTCGACGTTGTCCTTGTCCACGAAGGCCGGACCGGTCAGCACCGGCTCCTCGCCACCGCCGCTGTAGTTGCCGTTGTTCTTGTAGAGCCACAGGGAGTCCACGGCCAAGTAGCCCTGGAGGTAGGGCTGCTGGTCGACGGCGAACTCGATGTCGCCGGCCTTGATGGCGTCCGTCAGCTCCTTGTTGAGGTCGAACGTCGCGACCTTCGCCTTGCTGCTCGCGTCGTCCACGGACTGCACGGCGGTCAGGGCGATCGGGGCGCCGAGGGTGACGACCTCGTCGATGGAGGTGTCCTGCTTGAGCTTGGCGGTGATGGTGGACTTCACCGACGGCATGTCCGTGCCGTTGACGTAGAGGTTCTCGGTCTCGCCCTCGAACGTCTTCTTCACGCCGGCGCAGCGCGCCTCCAGGGAGACGTTGCCCTGCTCGTGGATGACGCAGACCGCGTGCTTCGCGCCCGTCTCGTTGAGCTTCTTGCCGAAGGCCTCGCCGGAGACGGTCTCGTCCTGGCCGAAGAACGACAGCAGCCCCTGCTCCTGCCACACGTCCATACCGGAGTTGAGGCCCACGACGGGGATACCGGCCTTCTCCGCCTTGGCGATGACGTCCTTCATCGCGTCGGGCTTGGCGAGGGTGACGGCGATGCCGTCGACCTTCTGGTCGATCGCGTTCTGGACGAGGTTGGCCTGGTTGGCCGCGTTCGGGTCGTTGGAGTAGACCAGCTCGACGTTGTCCTTGTCGGCGGCCGTCTGCGCACCCTTGCGGACGATGTCCCAGAAGGTGTCGCCCTGGCCGGCGTGGGTCACCATCGCGACCGTCATCTTCGGGGTGTCCGCCTTGCCCGCGGATCCGTCGGCCCCGCTCTCCTCGGCCTCCTTGCCGCCGGAACTGCTGGAGCAGCCGGCTATCAGCAGCGCGGACGCCGCGGCCATGGCGAAGAAGGGGGCCACTCTGCGTGAGCGGGGGTGAAACGTGCGGTCCATCTTTCCTGCACCTCACTGTGCGACAGGGGGAAAGGAACGGGACAGCGTCGGGCGGAGTGCCCGCGCGGGCCCGGACATTGAAGTCCGGATCATTGTGCCGGTAGGCCGTCTGCGCTGTTTCGTTGGGACGGGATACAAACCCGTCCCCCACACGCCTGTCAAGACTTTGTTAAGACATCATTTCACGAGCAGGTCCGAATGTCTGTACAAATCCTTGACAGAAGGTCACTCCGCGTCCTACACCTGGGATACATCCGGACCCGAGTGTGCCCATCCCCGTGCGCGAGGGGCTCCCGGTGACCGCATCCCCCACCCGAGGAGCGACGCGCATGCCCGAGTCCGCCGAATCGTTCGATCCGATCGCCATGGGCCGTTTCGGAATCGATCTCGATCCGTTGCAGACCGGCGTCCCAGTCACGCGCGTCGGGCCCTCCGGGAAGTCTCTCTGAGGCTCCGGCACGAGAAGCCTCACCCCCACCCAAGCCCCGCCCCCGCCACGACCCCTTCGCCCTGTGAGGTCCCGATGTCCCAGCCCACCCGTCGTCTGACCGTCGCCCAGGCGCTGGTGCGGTTCCTGTCCGCGCAGTACACCGAGCGCGACGGTGTGCGCCACCGGCTGATCGCCGGGACGTGGGGCATCTTCGGCCACGGCAATGTCGCGGGGCTCGGCCAGGCCCTCCTGGAGGCCGGTGAGGAGACGATGCCGTTCCACCAGGGCCGCAACGAGCAGTCCATGGTGCACGCCGCCGTCGGTTACGCCCGCCAGCTGAACCGCCTCTCCGCCCAGGCCGTCACCACCTCCATCGGCCCCGGCGCCACCAACCTGGTCACCGGCGCCGCCCTGGCCACCATCAACCGGCTGCCCGTCCTCCTCCTGCCCGGCGACTACTTCGCGACCCGCACCGCCGACCCGCTGCTCCAGCAGCTGGAGCACCCGACCGAGGCCGACGTCTCGGTCAACGACACCCTGCGCCCGGTCTCCCGCCACTTCGACCGCGTCACCCGCCCCGAGGCCCTGATCCCCGCCGCCCTCAACGCCGTGCGGGTCCTCGCCGACCCGGCCGACACCGGCGCCGTCACCCTCGCCCTGCCGCAGGACGTCCAGGCGGAGGCGTACGACTGGCCGGAGGAGTTCTTCGCCGAGCGCGTGTGGGGCGTACGGCGTCCCGTGCCCGACCCGGTCGAGCTGGCGGAGGCCGTACGGGCCATCCGCAACGCGCGAAGGCCCCTGATCGTCGCGGGCGGCGGCATCCACCACAGCGAGGCCGAGGACGCCCTGAAAGCGCTGGTCGACGCCACGGGCATCCCGGTCGCGTCCACCCAGGCGGGCAAGGGGTCCCTGCGGTACGACCACCCGGCCGACCTCGGCGGCATCGGCCACACGGGCACGGCGGTCTGCGACGACATCGCCCGCACCGCCGACCTGATCGTCGGCGTGGGCACCCGCTACACCGACTTCACCACCGCCTCCCACACCCTCTTCCAGACCCCGGACGTCCGTTTCGTCAACCTCAACATCGCCGCGTTCGACGCCCACAAGCTGGCGGCCCGGACGGTGGTCTGCGACGCGCGAGCGGGTCTCGAAGCGCTCACCGGCGCCCTCGCCGACCACCGGGTGAGCGAGCCGTACGAGGCCGAGTACCGGGCCGGCAAGGAGCGCTGGGAGCGGATCGTCGAGGCGGCCTACACCCCGGCCGACGAGCACGCCGTACCGACCCAGAGCCAGGTGCTCGGCGCCCTGGACGCGGTCGTCGGCGACGAGGACGTGGTCATCAACGCGGCCGGGTCGCTCCCCGGCGACCTGCACAAGCTGTGGCGGGCCCGCGGCCCCCGCCAGTACCACCTGGAGTACGGCTACTCCTGCATGGGCTATGAGATCCCGGCCGGGATCGGTGTCCAGCAGGCGGCGCCGGGGACGGCCGTCTGGTCGCTGGTCGGCGACGGCACGTACCTGATGATGCCGACGGAGATCGTGACGGCCGTCCAGGAGGGCCTGCCCGTCAACCTGGTCCTCATCCAGAACCACGGCTACGCCTCCATCGGCGGTCTCTCCGAGTCGGTGGGCGGTGAGCGCTTCGGCACCGCCTACCGCTACCGCGCCGCCGACGGCACGTTCTCCGGCGCCCCGCTCCCGGTGGACCTGGCGGCCAACGCGGCCAGCCTCGGCATGGACGTCATCCGCGCCAAGACCGTGAAGGAACTGCGCGACGCCCTGGCGGCGGCCCGCGTCTCGGAGCGGCCCACCTGCGTGTACGTGGAGACCGACCCGACGCCCACGACTCCCCCGGCGGAGGCGTGGTGGGACGTGCCGGTCGCGGAGACGGCCTCCCGCCCGGCCGCCGTCGAGGCCCGGGTGGCGTACGACCGCGAGGTGGCCAAGCAGCGCCGTCACCTCTGACGGAAGGTCGGTGGGACGGCCCCGGCGGAGCCGTCGGGACCTACCCCCATCCCGAGGTCATGTAAGGACAATGCGATGACAGGGGTTCCTGTCATCCGGACGGACGGATACCCTCATGGGCGTGACCAGCGCGACTACGGGGAGTACAGAGAGCCTCGGCCTCGGTGTCGACCGGAGCAGCCCGGTGCCGCTGTACTACCAGCTGGCCCGCCAGCTGGAGTCGGCGATCGAGCACGGTGAGCTCGGTCCGGGCAGTCTGCTGGGCAACGAGATCGAGCTCGCGGGCCGCCTCGGCCTGTCCCGGCCGACCGTACGGCAGGCCATCCAGTCGCTCGTCGACAAGGGCCTGCTCGTACGCCGCCGGGGCGTCGGCACACAGGTCGTGCACAGCCAGGTGAAGCGGCCCCTGGAGCTGAGCAGCCTCTACGACGACCTGGAGGCGGCCGGCCAGCAGCCCACGACCAAGGTGCTGCTGAGCGAGATCCGGCAGGCCTCCGCCGAGGTCGCGGCCGCGCTGGGCATCGCCGAGGGCGCGGAGGTGCACCTCTTCGAGCGGCTGCGCCTCACCCACGGCCAGCCGGTGGCGTTCCTGTCCAACCACGTCCCCGCCGGGCTGCTGGACCTCGACACCGAACGCCTGGAGTCGACGGGCCTGTACCGGATGATGCGCAACGCCGGCATCACCCTGCACAGCGCCCACCAGAGCGTCGGCGCCCGGATCGCCACCCCCGAGGAGGCCGAACGCCTCGGCGAACCGGAGGGCGCCGCCCTCCTCACCATGCAGCGCACGGCGTACGACGACACCGGCCGCGCGGTCGAATACGGCACCCACATCTACCGGGCCTCGCGCTACTCCTTCGACTTCCAGCTGCTCGTCCGCAACTGATCGCCCTCCAGGGGCCGTTCAGGGCCGGTCAGCAGCCGTTCAGAGGGTGACCCACGCCCCGGAGTCCGCCGAGCGGCTCATGGCGTCCAGCGCGGTGGCGCTGTGCACGGCGTCGGCCAGGGTGGTGCCGTACGGGGTGCCCTCGGCGATGGAGCGCAGGAAGTTGTACGCCTCGATCACCTTGAGGTCGTCGTAGCCCATGGCGTTGGCGGAGCCCGGCTGGAAGGCGCCGTACGTCCCGTGGTCGGGGCCGACATAGACGGTGTGGACGGACTGGTCCTGGTAGGCGTCACCCTTGCTGACGCCCAGTTCGCCCATGCGGCGGAAATCCCAGAAGAGCGCGCCCTCGGTGCCGTGGATCTCGAAGCCGTAGTTGTTCTGTTCGCCGACGGAGACCCGGCAGGCCTCCAGGACGCCGCGGGCTCCGGAGGCGAAGCGGAGCAGGCAGTTGACGTAGTCCTCGTTCTCGACGGGGCCCAGTTCGCCGCCCGAGGCGCGGGTGTGGCCGGCGGTGGCGCCGGTGGGCCGGGCCCGCTCGGGGACGAAGATCGCCGTGTCGGCGGTGAGGGAGGCGATGTCGCCGAGCAGGAAACGGGCGAGGTCCACGCCGTGCGAGGCGAGGTCGCCGAGGACTCCGCTGCCGCCGCGCTCGCGCTCGTAACGCCAGGTCAGGGCTCCCTCGGGGTGAGCGGCGTAGTCGCTGAAGAGGCGGATGCGGACATGGGTGACCGTGCCGATCTCCCCGGCGGCGATCAGTTCACGGGCGGCGTCGACGGCGGGGGCGTTGCGGTAGTTGAAGCCGACGGCGCCCTGGACGCCGGCCCCCGTGACCGCGTCCGCGACGGCGCGGGCGTCGGCGGCGGTGAGCCCTACCGGCTTCTCGATCCAGATGTGCTTGCCGGCCTCGGCCATGGCGACGCCGATCTCGCGGTGCAGGAAGTTAGGCGCGGTGATGCTGACGGCCTGGATGCGGGGGTCGGCGGCCACCTCACGCCAGTCCCGGGCGGTCGTCGCGAACCCGAACTGCCGGGCCGCCTCCTCGGCACGGCCGGGCACCTCCTCGACGACGGTGACCAGCTCAGGCCTGAGGGGCAGCTGCGGAAAGTGGTGCGGCACGCGGGCGTACGCCTGGGTGTGCACCCGTCCCATCCAGCCGAACCCCACGACGGCGACACCGAGCGCACGCACCATGACTGCCCTTCTTCGGACCCTCACTGGAATTCCCGGACCCGTGTTTTGGACCGTTCCAGAACGTTCGCCGCTCACCATGCGGGGCCGTGTTCAGCGCTGTCAACCCCTTTGACAACGGCGCGCCGCCTGTGGAACGGTCCACGCCATGAGACCCCCGACGATCCGGGATGTCGCCGAGCGGGCCGGCGTGTCGAAGTCCCTGGTCTCCCTGGTGCTGCGCGGCTCCGACCAGGTGCGCGCCGAGAAGCGGGAGGCCGTGCTGACGGCCGTGGACGAGCTGGGCTACCGGCCGAACGCCGCCGCGCGCAGCCTGAGCGAGCGCCGCACCCGCACGGTCGGCGTCCTCCTCAACGACATGCGCAACCCCTGGTTCGTCGAGCTGCTGGACGGTCTCAACTCCCGGCTGCACGACAACGGTCTGCGCATGCTGCTGGCCGACGGCCATCTCAACCGGCGCCTCGGCGAGGACCTCACCCGCACCTTCACCGAGCTCCGGGTCGACGGGCTGATCGCGGTGGGTACCCTGCCGCCGTCCGAGGCACTGCGCACGGCGGCCGGTCTGATCCCGACCGTGGTGGCGGGCGCCCGAGAGCCCGCCCTCCCCCATGTGGACGTCGTCGCGGGCGACGACCAGCACGGGACCCGTCTCGCCACCGAGCACCTCATCGGCCTCGGGCACCGGCGCATCGCGCACATCGCGGGGGAAGGCGTGGTCGGCGCGCTGCGCCGCCGCAGCTTCGAGGCGGTCATGCGCGAGCACGGCCTGACCGACACGGCGGCCGTCGAGCGCGGCGACCTCACGGAGGAGGGCGGCTACCGCGCCACGGTCCGGCTGCTCAGCGCTCCCGAACGCCCCACCGCCATCGTGGCGTTCAACGACATGGCCTGCGTGGGCGCCCTGTCCGCCGCCGAGGAGCTGGGCCTGAAGGTGCCGCGCGACCTCTCCCTCGTCGGCTACGACAACACCTATGTCTCGCGTCTGCGCCACCTCTGGCTCACCACCGTGGACAACGCCAGCCACGACGTCGGCCGCCGCGCCGCCCAGTGTCTGCTCGACCGCATCGCTGATCCGGCCCGTCCCGCCAAGGTCGTCCTGACCACACCCACCCTGGAGGTCCGCGGGACGACGGGCCCGCCGACGGACCACTGAGCCGTCAGTCGAGGGCCACGTGTCCGCCTGGGCGGCGAGCCGTCAGTTCGGCGGCAGGCAGTGGTCGTCCGGGGCGACGGTCTGCCAGATGCGCCGCCCGATCTCCCGCAGCTGCCGCTGCTGGGTCTTGCTGAGCGCGTCGAACACATAGCGCCGTACGGCGTCGGCGTGACCCGGCGCGCTCTCGGCGACCTTGGCGTGTCCGGCGTCGGTGAGGACGGCGAGCGTGTAGCGCCCGTCGGAGGGGTCCGGCTCGCGGCGTATCCAGCCGCTCCTCTCCAGCCGCTTCACGAGGTGGGACAGCCGGGACAGGGAGGAACCGGCGTACCCGGCCAGGTCGCTCATCCGCAGGGTGTGTCCCTCCGTCTGGGAGAGCAGTGCCATCACCAGGTACTCCACGTGACTGACGCCGGCGTCCCGCTGCAGCTGCGTGTCCAGCGCGCTCGGCAGTCTGACCATCACGCCCGCCAGTGCATGCCAGGTCTCCATCTCCTCATCGGTCAGCCAAGGCGACTGCTGCGGTGTCTCCATGGCGCCCACTCTACGTGCCGCTTCAAGTGATCAAGCGAACGATGACTTGACCATTCAAGTCGAACCACCTACGTTGAAGCCGCCACTTCCCTTGAACTTTCAACTCATCGTCTGGAAGAGTCGCCATGAACGTCACCCTCTGGATCATCGCGAGCCTCCTCGCGGCCGTTTTCCTCGCCGCCGGCCTGATGAAGACCGCCCAGTCGAAGGAGAAGCTGGCGGCCTCGGGCATGACCTGGGTCGACGCGTTCTCCCCGGGCATGGTCAAGACCATCGGCGCGCTGGAGGGCCTGGGCGCGGTCGGACTGATCCTTCCGGCCGTCCTCGACATAGCCCCGGTGTTCGTCCCGCTCGCGGCGACCGGCCTCGCCGTCACGATGCTCGGCGCGGTCGTCTTCCACCTCCGCCGCGACGAGGCCAAGGAGACGGTCCCGAGCCTGGTACTGCTGGTCCTGGCGGCCGTGGTGGCCTGGGGGCGGTTCGGGCCGTACGCGTTCTGAGCGTCTCTACGTCCCGGAAGGCCGGGCCCCCGCCGCGAGCAGCAGAGCCGTCGTCTCGGGGTAGGGGCCGGTGGCCGCCCAGTCGAGGGGGGAGCGGCCCGTGCCGTGGTCCTCGCGGAGGTCGGGGTCGGCGCCGTGGGCCAGCAGTTCGCGCACCGTTTCGGTGTGCCCCCAGCACGCGGCGCCGCACAGCGGTGTGCCCTGCGCGCCGTGTCCGCTCTCGGTGTCGGGCGAGGCCCCGGCCGCCAGCAGCCGGCGGACCGTGTCGGCCGCGCCGTGGACGGACGCCGCGTACAGCGGCGTCGTCCCCTCGGCGTCGGTCGTCTCCGCGGGAGCCCCGGCGCGCAGCAGCGCGTCGACCTCGGCGGTGTCACCGATCATCGCTGCCCACACCAGCCGCCGGGACAGCTTCTTCCGCCGCCGCCTGTTCACCGTTGCGCTCACCCTCCGCGAAGACACCCGGGCCGCCAAGACACCCGGGCCGCCAGCCCATCACACGCCTTCCCGAGGAGCGACCTCTTTTCCGCGTACGTCGACGGCGGTGAGCGCCATCGCCAGCAGCCCCGGTACGAGGAACGCGAGCGGCAGCAGCATCCAGGCGCTCAACGCGGCCGTGGCGACGGCGAGTACGACCAGCCCGCTGCCGCCCGGATCGCGCACCGTGTCCCGGGCCGCGCCCCGGAGCGCCGCGGGCCAGTCCTCGACCGACTCGGGGCGGCCGCAGGCGCGCAGGCCGGTCACGGCGGCGCAGGTGCCGATCACGGCGGCGACCAGGGCGAAGGCGGCCCCGCCGGGGAGTCCGGCGCCGGCGAGGGCCAGATCGGCCAGGACGAGGACCAGGCCCGCGAGGGCCACGAGCCCGGCGGCCAGGTCGCCGGGCCGCAGCCGCCGCCGCAGCTCCGCGAGGAACCGCCGGGCCGTGGCCGGGCGATCCTCCCGTACGCCCCGCAGGACCGCGCAGGCCGTGGAGAGCGCCGCGGGCAGCGTCACCAGGGGGAGGCTCACCACCGCCACGGCGACCCCGACGCTCAGCACGTCCGCGAACAGCGTCATCCGGGGCCCGAAGATCTCGCCCGCTTCCTTGTTCGTGCGCACGGCGCTCATCCCCTCACCCCTTGATCCCGGAGTTGGCCATGCCCTCGACCAGGAACCGCTGGAAGGCGAGGAAGAACAGCACGATCGGCAGGAGGGCGATCACCGACATGGCGAACATCGGGCCGAAGGCCGAGGTGCTCGACGCGTCGACGAAGGACCTCAGGGCCAGGGTGAGGGTGAACTTCTCGGGTGAGAAGAGATAGATCAGCTGGGTGAAGAAATCGTTCCAGGTCCAGATGAAGGTGAAGATCGCGGTGGTGATCAGGGCGGGCCGGGTCAGCGGAAGAATCACCGAGAAGAAACTCCGGAACGGTCCACAGCCGTCGATCCGGGCGGCCTCCTCCAGTTCCCTGGGCAGCCCCCGCATGAACTGCACGATGAGGAAGACGAAAAAGGCTTCCGTGGCGAGGAATTTCGGCAGGATCAGCGGCCAGTAGGTGTTCACCATGCCGAGCTGGTTGAAGATGATGTACTGCGGGATCAGCACAGCGTGATGCGGCAGCATGATCGTCGCGATCATGAAGGCGAAGAGCGGGCCACGGAAGCGGAACCGCAGACGGGCGAAGGCGTACGCCGCCAGGGAGCAGGACAGGACGTTCCCGACGACGGCCCCGCCGGCGATCAGCAGGGAGTTGCCGAGCAGCCGGCCGACCGACACGTCGTTGACGCCGTCGAGCGCCGTCTCGTAGTTGGACCATTCCAGGCGGCCGGGCAGCAGGTCGAGGCTCGCGATGACCTCGTTCGCCGGCTTGACGGAGGTCGCGAGGAGCCAGGCCAGCGGGTACAGCATCACGAGGAGCGCGGCGAGACAGCCGACGTGCAGGGCCACGCGTCGCCAGGCGACTGTCTTACGAACGGCAGGAGTTGCGGGCGTGGTGGTGGTCATCGGTCCCCCTCGGAGGCGTAGAAGACCCAGGAGCGGGAGGTGCGGAAGAGGATCGCGGTGACCACCCCGATGGAAAGCAGCAGGACCCAGGCCATGGCGGAGGCGTAGCCCATGTGGGAGGCGACGAAGCCCCGGTCGTAGAGGTAGAGGGTGTAGAAGAGGGTGGAGTCGGCGGGGCCGCCCTTACCGGCGCTGACCGCGAAGGCCGGGGTGAAGACCTGGAAGGCCTGGATGGTCTGCAGGACCAGGTTGAAGAAGATCACGGGCGACAGCATCGGCACCGTGATCGACAGGAACCGGCGCCAGGCACTCGCGCCGTCCACCTCGGCGGCCTCGTACAACTCCCCCGGGATCTGCTGGAGTCCGGCGAGGAAGATGACCATCGGGGCGCCGAACTGCCACACCGTCAGCAGGGCCACCGCGAGCAGCGCCCAGCCGGGCCGGTTGACCCAGCCGCCGGTGCCGAGGAGGTTGTCGACGGTGCCGCCGTCGTTGAAGATCGCCCGCCAGACGAGGGCGATGGACATGGAGGCGCCGAGCAGGGAGGGCGCGTAGAAGGCGGAGCGGTAGAAGGCCCGGCCGCGTTTCATGTTCTTCAGGGCCAGGGCCACCAGCAGGGCCAGGCCCAGTTGGAGCGGTACGGCGATGACGACGTACATCAGGGTCGTCACCACCGAGCGCCAGTAGCGCGGGTCCTCGGTGAACATCTGGGTGTAGTTGCGCAGGCCCACCCAGCTGGGGGCGTTGAACAGGTCGTAGTCGGTGAAGGAGAGGTAGAGCGAGACGGCCATCGGGAGCAGGGTCAGGACGCAGGCCCCGAGCACCCAGGGGGACAGGAACACCCAGGCGGCGCCCTCGCGCCGAGGTGGCCGGGCGGGCCGGACGGGCGGGGCGACGCCCTTTCCGCTCGCGGTCGTCGGTACGTGCGTGGTGGTCATGACCTCAGCTCCGCCTTCGCCTCGGTGATGTAGTTCTCGGCGGCCTCGCGGGGGGACATCCGTTCGTAGGAGACCTGGTCGTAGTCGCGCTGGAAGGTGGTCTGCAGGGCGCTGTCGCCCGAAGGGGGCGCCTGGGGAGGCGGGTCGAGCTTTCCTTCGACCGTGGCCTGGTAGTCGTAGATGGTCTTGTCGAAGTCCTTGAGGCCGGCGGCGATGTCCTCGCGGATCGACTCGTTGACGGGGATGCCCCGGGTCGCGCCGAGGATCTTCGCGGCCTCCCTGTCGTTGAGCATGAAGTCGACGAGCCGGGCGGATTCCGCGGGGTGTTCGGAGTCGGCGGCCACGCCCATGAACATGGAGGGCTTGAAGTACTGGCCGGGTGTGCCGTCCTCGCCCGCCGGCATGGGGGCGAGTGAGATCCCGGTGGGGACGAGGGCGAGGTAACCGCTCGCGGGGGCGTCCCAGTTGACGTCCGAGGCGGCCTTGCCCCGGCCGAGCGGGGTGTTCTCGACCGTGCCGTCGAGCTGGGTCGTCTGCTCGGCGGGCGAGACGGCGCCCTCGCGGCGCAGCCTGTCGGTGAAGGTCCACCAGCGGGTCAGGTCGTCGGCGTCGAAGCCGAGTCGGCGGTCCTCGGTGTACAGGGCCTTGCCCTGACCGCGCAGCCAGATCTCGAAGGCGTCCTCGCTCTGACCGGGGTCGGTGCCGCCGGGCGCTCCCGTCCTCTGCGCCACCTTCCGCATGGCGTCGGCCCATTCGCTCCACGTCCAGCCCACGCGGGGCGGTTCGAGACCTGCGGCCTTCCACTTCTGGGTGTCGTACACCATGGTCTCGGTGCCGCGACCCTGCGGTACGGCGTACTGCTTGCCGTCGACCTTGCCGGTGGCGAGGAGCCCGGGCTCGAACTCGCCCGTGTCCAGGGCCGATCGCTGCTGCGCGAGGTCGAGGAGCACGCCCCCGGAGGCGTACTGGTCGATCATCCGGTAGTCGAGTTGCATGACGTCGGGCGCGTCGCCGCCGGCGGCCTGGGTGGCGAGCTTCTGCTTGTACGCCTCGTAGCCCGCGAAGGAGGTCTGTACGTCGATCCCCGGGTTGTTCTTCTCGAAGAGCTCGACGGCCGTCTGGGTTCTGGCCGCCCGGTCCGGGTTGCCCCACCAGGTGTACCGCAGGACGACCTGGCCGCCGACACCGCCCGACCCGTCCGGTCCGGAGCAGCCGGTGAGCAGCGCGCAGAGCGCCAGCGCGGTGGCCGCCGCACGGGGTTTCCAGGACTTCCTCGTCCTGCTTCGGGGCATGAGTGGGTCACCTCTTTCACTAGAAAGCGCTTCCACCCCCCGCATGACCCTAGGGAAGGTCCGGATGTCACGACAAGACCCCTGCACCACCTCCGTACGACGCCGCCGCGCCGCCGTGGTGGGGCTCGGGGCGCGGGCCCGGATGTTCACCGAGGCGCTGACGGGGCCCTTCTCGGAGCGGATCGACCTGGTGGGCTTCTGCGACACGAACACGCACCGCATGGACGTCCACAACGCCTGGATCGCGGCCGACCACCCGGGCCGCGCGCCCGTACCGGCGTACGCGGCCGAGGGGTTCGAGGAGATGCTGCGCCGCGAGCGGGTCGACCTGGTCGTGGTGTGCACGGTGGACCGGTCCCACGACCACTACATCGTCCGCGCCCTGGAGGCGGGCTGCGACGTCGTCACCGAGAAGCCGATGACGACCGACGCCGAGCGCGCCCGCCGCATCCTGCGGACCCAGCGGCGTACGGGCCGCGAGGTGCGCGTCTCCTTCAACTACCGCTACAACCCGGTGCATTCGGCCGTACGGGAACTGATCGCGGCCGGTGAGATCGGCGAGGTCGGCTCGGTGCACTTCGAGTGGCTGCTCGATCTGCGGCACGGCGCCGACTACTTCCGCCGCTGGCACCGGGAGAAGGCCGCCTCCGGCGGGCTACTGGTCCACAAGTCGACCCACCACTTCGACCTGGTCAACTGGTGGCTCGGCACCCGCCCCGAGACCGTCTTCGCCCAGGGCGGCCTCTTCTTCTACGGCGACGAGGCGGGCCGCCGCCGAGGCCTCGCCCGGAACTACACCCGCGCCCACGGCTCCCCGGCGGCCGAGGGCGACCCCTTCGCCCTCCACCTGGCGGACTCCCCCGTCCTCACCTCGCTGTACCTGGACGCCGAACGGGAGGACGGCTACCGCCGCGACCAGAACGTCTTCGGGCCGGGTGTGACCATCGAGGACGACATGGCGGTCCTCGTCCGCTACGCGTCCGGCGCGACCCTGACGTACCACCTCACCGCGTACGCCCCCTGGGAGGGTTACCGCATCGCCTTCAACGGCAGCGAGGGCCGCATCGAGCTGCTGGTGGAGGAGTCCACCTGGACGCGTCCCCACGTCCGTACGACCGGCGCGAGCCCGGTCCTGCACGGTGTGGACGCCGAGGACGGGGCCGGCCGGACGGAACTGCTGGTCCGCCGCTTCTGGGAGCGGCCGCGCGAGGTGAAGGTGGCGACCGGTGAGGGCGGCCACGGCGGCGGCGATGTGCGCATGCTGACCGACCTGTTCGGCGAGCGCGTCCCGGACGGGCTGGGGCGGGCGGCCGACGCGGTGGACGGGGCACGGTCACTGGTGACGGGCTTGGCGGCGAACCGGTCGCTGGAGACGGGGGCACCGGTGCGGGCGCGGGAGTTGCTGGACGAGTGAGCGCCGACGCGAGGAGGAGCGGCCGGGGCGTTGGGCGACGGTCGCGGCCGGGGGCGTCGGGCACGGCGGGAACGACCACGGACGTTGGGCGACGGGAGCGGCCAGGGGCGTTGGGCGGCGGGAGCGGCCAGGGGCGTTGGTGCGCACGGAACGGCAGGCTGGACCGCGAACGCGGCGGGCTCGCTCGCCCCCTGTGGGAAAGGTGGTCACGACGACCGTCCGGTGCGCCCGCCCCGCCCTTGATCGTTCACTTACGATCACCTTCGTGGTCCTCTTCGTCCTGGAACGCTCCGTCCCACTCGCCGCCGACCTCTCCTGGCGGCGCCTCACCGACTGGCCCCGGCACGCCGGTGTCGTCCCCCTGACCCGCGTCACCGTCCGCACGCCCCCGCCGACCGGCGAGGGCACGGTGTTCGTGCCCCGCAGCGGTATCGGCCCGCTCGCCTTCGACGACCCGATGGAGGTCGTGGTCTGGCGGCCGCCGGAGGGCGCGAGCGCGGGCAAGTGCCGCCTCGTCAAACGGGGTTCGTTCGTCACCGGGTGGGCCGAGTTCGAGGTCCATCCGTACGGTGACGGCGCGTCCCGGGTGGTGTGGCGCGAGGAGATGCGGGTGCGATGGCTGCCGGGGTGCTGCGACCGCCCGCTGGGGTGGCTGGCGCGGCGGATGTTCGGGCGGGCGATGGACGGGCTGCTGGCGGCCGACGATCAGGGCACGTCCTGAGCGTTACGGCCCCGGCCCCGGCATGACCGCCCGCCCGGACCTCTGACCTTGGCCGGCTGGCTGTCCCCGGGCGATGTCAGACCCTCGGGCTACTGTCCCGCCCCATGACCGCTCATCACCTGCACGCCACTCGGGCCTCCTACGACACCGTCGCCGCCGACTACGAGAAGCTGCTGAGAGACGAGTTGGCCAACAGTCCGTTCGAGCGGGCCATGCTGGGTGTGTTCGCCGAGCGAGTGCTGGCGGCCGGGGGCGGACGCGTCGCGGACCTGGGGTGCGGTCCGGGGCGGGTCACCGGGCATCTGGCCTCGCTGGGGCTCGACGTCTGCGGCATCGACCTCTCACCGGAGATGGTGGCCGTGGCCCGCTGGGCCCACCCCCGACTCCGGTTCGACGTCGGCACGATGACCGCGCTCGACTTCGAGGACGGTTGCCTCGCCGGAGCCCTCGCCTGGTACTCGACGGTCCACACGCCGCCCGCCGAACTCCCGGTGATGTTCGGCGAGTTCCACCGGGTCCTGGCCCCCGGCGGACTGCTCGCACTGGCGTACAAGGTCGGCGACGAGTCCGTACACCTCTCGCACGGTTACGGCCACCCCCTCGACCTCGACGTCTACCGCTTCCCACCGGAGAGGATCGCCGAGCTGCTGGGCGACGCCGGGTTCGTCGAAACGGCACGGCTGGTGCGGGAGGCCGACGGCCCGAAGGAGAAGACGCCGCAGGCCTATGTGCTGGCGCGCAAGCCGGAGTGAACCACCGGGCACTGCCTGGGGCCCGGTCAGGACGCGCCCGGGTCACCGTCCCGGGCCGTGGCCAGGCCGTCGCGGCGGTCGCGGTCGCCGTCGCCCGTCGTGCTGAGGAGGGTGTCGCAGATCTCGCGGAGCTTGTCGGTGGCCTGCTTCGAGAACAGTCCGCAGAGCCCCGCGATGCCGGAGAAGCCGTACGGGTTGGTCGCCCCCGCGCCGGAGCTGCCGGCGAACAGGCCTCCCCGCAGCAGGAGGTAGACGAGGAGGGCGAGGGCCACGCCGATGCCGGCGCGCAGTACGTACCACCACAGCCAGCTCGCGTAGAGCCGCCGGTTGCCGACATAGGTCGCGAACGAGGTGGCCGCGTGGACGAAGCTGCCGAGCGCGCTGCACACGACCACGGCGAGCAGCATCGCGGCGTCGGCGGTCAGCGCCCAGTCGCCGAGGCCGAACGGGGACCAGCGCGCGGTGGCCGTGGGGTCCGCCCCGGGCTCGACCGTCGCGAGGACCACCGGCCAGAGAGTGATGAGGGCCCCGCAGACGAAGACCACGTCGGCGAGGAGGAAGAGGCCCAGCAGGGTGGTGGCCGCCGTGGACAGAGGCCGTCTTTCGTGGGTGTCGGCGCCGTCGTGGTCCACGGCTTCGCCGGTCCCCGCGCCGCCGTCCGGGCTCTCGCCCTCGGTGACGGCCTGTTCGGTTGTCGATCCGCCCAACTTCCCGCCCCCGGTGTACTCGTGCCGTACCGACGCCCAGTGCGCTCCAACCGGACAAGTGTGCCGCCCCCGGCCGGCCAACGGTACAAGGGCGCAGAGACTTCCCTGCCCGGCCGCGGTGGCGGCCGGCCCGTCCTACCGTGCCGCGCCCCGGTGGGGCCCGCGCTGTAACCGGCGTCGCCGAGCAGGACGACTCGGCCGTCGGCCCAGGTAGCCATCAGCACCTGGGCGTTGGCGTCGAACCAGAAGTCCTCGGCCTGCCGCATCTCCGTAAGCAGGCGTGGGATCTCCCAGCCCTCCGCGGCGAACCGTTCGGCCTGGTGAGGGCCGTTCCGGGAACGGGACCGTGGTCGCCGACACCGCGCCGCAGGCGCGCTCGGCCAGGCCTCCCGCCGACGCCGAGGGGACGGCGGTCTGACCATGCGCCGGGTCGCGGCGGAGCTCGGCATGCCGACGATGTCGCTCTACCGGCACGTCGTGAACAAGGAACAGCTCATCGCTCTGATGGTGGACGCGGCCTTCGCGAGCGAGCCGCTGCCGACGCGGCTCCTGCTCGTGCCGCACGGCATGCGGCACATCGACTGGGCCCTGACCTCCCTGGACGGCCTCGGGCTGGACGCGGAGACCCGTATGCACGCTGTCACCCTCTTCGGATACATCCGAGGACAGGCGGTCGCCATGGAACCAGCAGCACGGGCCACCCGGACCAGCGGCATCACCGCGGAGCAGTGGATCTTACAACCCCGTTCGACGGCCTCGCCGCACGTAGCAACACGGTGTCGCCCACGACACCGCGTCGCTGACGCCGCGCCACCGCACGCAGACCAGCTCAAGGGCCCAGAGGTCAGGACAAGCTCAGGCCACGGACCCGATCCGCCGCACGCCCCCCGCCGGCACATCGTGGTGGATCGGCGTGTGTGCCCCGGTCAGGGAGACCCCGCTGCCGCCGCGTCGGGCGGCGACGATCTCGGCGGCGATGGACAGGGCCGTCTCCTCCGGTGTGCGCGCCCCGAGGTCGAGGCCGATGGGTGAGCGGAGCCGCGCCAACTCCAGTTCGGTGACGCCGACTTGGCGGAGCCGGTCGTTGCGGTCGAGGTGGGTGCGGCGGGAGCCCATGGCGCCGATGTAGGCGACGGGGAGCCGTAGGGCGAGCTGGAGGAGGGGGACGTCGAACTTGGCGTCGTGGGTGAGGACGCAGAGGACGGTGCGGGCGTCCACCGACGTGCGCTCCAGGTACGTGTGGGGCCACTCGACGACGATCTCGTCGGCCTCCGGGAAGCGGGTGCGGGTAGCGAAGACGGGGCGGGCGTCGCAGACGGTGACGTGGTAGCCGAGGAACTTGCCGACGCGGACGAGGGCCGAGGCGAAGTCGATCGCGCCGAAGACGATCATCCGGGGCGGCGGGACGGACGACTCGACCAGGACCGTGAGCGGTGCTCCGCAGCGCGAGCCCTGCTCGCCGATCTCCAGGGTGCCGGTGCGGCCGGCGTCCAGGAGAGCGCGGGCCTCGGCCGCGACCGTGCGGTCCAGTTCGGGGTGGGCGCCGAAGCCGCCGTCGTACGAGCCGTCCGGGCGGACCAGCAGGGCGCGGCCCCGCAGGTCCACCGGGCCGGAGACGATCCGGGCCACCGCCGCGGCCTCCCCGCTCGCGGCGGAGGCGAGCGCGGCGGCGACCACCGGGCGTGCGGGGTCGCCGACCCGCACCGGCGTCACGAGGATGTCGATGATTCCGCCGCAGGTCAGGCCGACGGCGAAGGCGTCCTCGTCGCTGTAGCCGAAGCGTTCGAGGACCGGTTCGCCGTCGGCCAGCGCCTGCCCGCACAGGTCGTAGACGGCGCCTTCCACGCAACCGCCGGAGACCGAGCCGATCGCCGTGCCGTCGGCGTCCACCGCGAGGGCGGCGCCGGGCTGTCGGGGGGCACTGCCGCCGACGGCCACCACGGTGGCCACGGCGAAGTCGCGTCCCTGCCCGACCCACCGGTGCAGCTCTTCGGCGATGTCCAGCATCTCTCGGTCTCCTCACAGGCAACGGTGGCGCGTACGGACGGTACTCGCGGTGGGTGCGGGTGGGTGGGGCCGGGTGGAGCGTTGTCGGGTGCGGGTCCGGTGGGGGCTGGTCGCGCAGTTCCCCGCGCCCCTGAAAAGCCGGGGCTTCGCCCCCGCTTTTCGGCACGAAGGCCGCAGGCCTTCAGGGGCGCCGGGAACTGCGCGAGAAGCCCCACCGGACCCGCACCCGCCCACGAACCGGACCGCCCGAGCTCATAGGCGCCCGGCGGCTCCTCCGCCGTACCGGTCCGGCTCCTACGCCGTACCGGTCAGATGCTCCGGCCGTACCGGCGTCCTGTTCAGCTCCAGCCCCGTCGCGGAGCGGATCGCCGCGAGCACGGCCGGGGTCGACGACAGAGTGGGAGCCTCGCCGACGCCGCGCAGCCCGTACGGCGCGTGGTCGTCGGCGAGTTCGAGCACGTCGACGGGGATGGTCGGCGTGTCGAGGATCGTGGGGATCAGGTAGTCCGTGAAGGACGGGTTGCGGACCTTCGCGGTCTTGGGGTCGACGACGATCTCCTCCATGACGGCGATGCCGAGGCCCTGGGTCGTGCCGCCCTGGATCTGGCCGAGCACGGAGAGCGGGTTGAGGGCCTTGCCGACGTCCTGGGCGCAGGCCAGTTCGACGACCTTGACCATGCCCAGCTCGGTGTCGACCTCGACGACCGCGCGGTGTGCGGCGAAGGAGTACTGGACGTGGCCGAAGCCCTGCCCGGTACGGAGGTCGAACGGCTCGGTCGGCCGGTGACGCCACTCCGCCTCGACCTCGACGGCCTCGTCGCCGAGGACGTCCACCAGGTCGGCCAGCACCTCGCCGCCGTCGGTGACGACCTTGCCGCCCTCCAGCACCAACTCGGCCGTGGCCCAGGCGGGATGGTACGTACCGAACTTGCGGCGGCCCCGCTCCAACACCTTCTCCCGCACCAGCTCGCAGCTGTTCTTGACCGCGCCGCCCGTGACGTACGTCTGGCGGGACGCGGACGTCGAACCGGCCGAACCCACCTGTGTGTCCGCCGGGTTGATCGTCACCTGGGTGACGCCCAGCTCGGTGCGGGCGATCTGCGCGTGGACGGTGATGCCTCCCTGGCCGACCTCCGCCATGGCCGTGTGGACCGTCGCCACCGGCTCACCGCCGACGACCTCCATCCGCACCCGCGCCGTCGAGTAGTCGTCGAAGCCCTCGGAGAAGCCGACGTTCTTGATGCCGACCGCGTAGCCGATGCCCCGGACGACACCCTCGCCGTGCGTGGTGTTGGACAGGCCGCCCGGCAGCTGTCGTACGTCCGCCGCCTCGCCCGCCGTGAGCCACTGCTGCTCCGGCGGCAGGGGCATCGCCTTGACGCGGCGCAGGAGTTCGGCGACCGGGGCCGGGGAGTCGACGACCTGGCCGGTCGGCAGGGCGGTGCCCTGCGACATCGCGTTGATCTGCCGGAACTCCACCGGGTCCATGCCCAGCCTCGCCGCCAGCTTGTCCATCTGGGCCTCGTACGCGAAGCACGCCTGGACCGCGCCGAAGCCGCGCATGGCGCCGCAGGGCGGGTTGTTGGTGTAGAGGGCGATCGCCTCGATGTCGACGTCCTCGACGACGTACGGGCCAGCGCCGAGGGAGGCCGCGTTGCCGACGACGGCCGGGGAGGCGGAGGCGTAGGCGCCGCCGTCCAGGACGATCCGGGCCTTGAGGTGCGTGAGCTTGCCGTCGCGCGTCGCCCCGTGCTCGTAGTGCAGCTTCGCGGGGTGGCGGTGGACGTGGCCGAAGAAGGACTCGAAGCGGTTGTAGACGATCTTCACGGGCTTGCCGGTGCGCAGCGCGAGCAGGCAGGCGTGGATCTGCATCGACAGGTCCTCGCGTCCTCCGAAGGCACCGCCGACGCCGGCCAGCGTCATCCGGACCTTGTCCTCGGGCAGGCCCAGCACGGGAGCGATCTGGCGCAGGTCGGAGTGGAGCCACTGGGTGGCGATGTAGAGGTCCACACCCCCGTCCTCGGCGGGCACGGCCAGCCCGGACTCCGGCCCGAGGAAGGCCTGGTCCTGCATGCCGAAGACGTACTCGCCCTCGACGATCACGTCCGCGCGCTCGCGGGCCGCCGCCACGTCGCCCCTGATGACGGGCTGGCGGTGGAGGATGTTCGGGTGCGGGACGTGGCCGACGTGGTGGTCGTCGCGGCCCTCGTGGACGAGGATCGCGTCCGGCGCGGTCGCGGAGGCCTCGTCGGTGATGACCGGCAGTTCCCGGTAGTCCACCTTGATCTTGGCGGCGGCGCGGCGGGCGGTCTCCGGGTGGTCGGCGGCGACGATCGCGACGGGCTCGCCGTGGTGGCGGACCTTGCCGTGGGCGAGGACCGGGGTGTCCTGGATCTCCAGGCCGTAGTGCCTCACCTCGGTCGGCAGGTCGTCGTACGTCATCACGGCGTACACACCGGGGGTGGCGAGGGCCTCGGCCGTGTCGATGGAGACGATCTCCGCGTGGGCGACCGTGGAGCGCAGGATCTGGCCCCAGAGCATGTCCTCGTGCCACATGTCGGAGGAGTACGCGAACTCGCCGGTGACCTTGAGGGTGCCGTCCGGGCGGAGGGTGGACTCGCCGATGCCGCCCTTGGTGCGGGAGCCCTGGGTGATGTTGGTGGGCAGGCCGGTGGTTCCCATGATCAGAGCCCCTCGGACTGCCGGGCGGCCGCGAGGCGGACCGCGTCCATGATCTTCTCGTAGCCCGTGCAGCGGCACAGGTTGCCCGACAGCGCCTCGCGGATGTCCGCGTCGCTCGGGTTCGGGTGGCGCTCCAGCATCTCGTCGGCGGCGACGAGCAGTCCGGGCGTGCAGAACCCGCACTGGACGGCACCGGCGTCGATGAACGCCTTCTGGATCGGGGCGAGTTCGCCTCCCTCACCCGTCTGTGAGTCGGTGCCCTTGGCGGCCCACCGCTGGGCCTCGTCGAGCGAGGTCCCGGCCTCCGCGTCGGCCGTGCCACACGCACCCGACGCGCAGCCGCCGAGCTGCGCACGCTGCTGGGCGAAGTCCGCCAGTCCCTCGACGGTGACGACCTCGCGGCCCTCCACCTGTCCGGCGGCCACCAGACACGAACACACCGGCACGCCGTCCAGTCGGACGGTGCAGGATCCGCACTCGCCCTGCTCACAGGCGTTCTTGGAGCCCGGAAGCCCCATCCGCTCCCGCAGCACGTACAGCAGGGACTCCCCCTCCCACACGTCGTCGGCTTCCTGCGGACGGCCGTTGACCGTGAAATTGACGCGCATTACGCGGCACTCCCCTTCTCACGCGAGGCACGGTCGGTGCCGCGGTACGACTCCCAGGTCCACATCAGCGTCCGGCGGGCCATGACGCCGACCGCGTGGCGGCGGTAGCTCGCGGTGCCGCGTACGTCGTCGATCGGGTTGCACGCGCCGGCGCACAGGTCCGCGAACTGCTTGGCGACCGACGGGGTGATGATCCTGCCGTTGTCCCAGAAGCCGCCCTCGTCGAGCGCCGCGTTCAGGAACTCCTCGGCGGCCTTGGCCCGGACGGGGGTCGGCGCGGCCGAGCCGATGCCGGTCCGGACGGTGCGCGAGGTCGGGTGCAGGGCGAGCCCGAAGGCGCAGACGGCGATGACCATGGCGTTGCGGGTGCCGACCTTCGAGTACTGCTGCGGGCCGTCCGCCTTGTCGATGTGCACGGCCCGGATCAGCTCGTCCGGCGCGAGGGCGTTGCGCTTGACTCCGGTGTAGAAGTCGTCGATGGGGATGAGCCGGGAGCCCCGTACGGACTCCGTCTCGACCTGGGCGCCCGCCGCGAGCAGGGCCGGGTGTGCGTCGCCGGCCGGTGAGGCGGTGCCGAGGTTGCCGCCGACGCCGCCGCGGTTGCGGATCTGCGGGGAGGCGACCGTGTGCGAGGCCAGGGCGAGGCCGGGCAGCTCGGGACGGAGGTTCTCCATGATCCGGGTGTACGGGACGGACGCACCCAGGCGGACCGTGTCCTCGCCGACCTCCCACTCGGAGAGTTCGCCGATGCGGTTCAGGTCGAGCAGATACTCGGGCCGACGGTGGTCGAAGTTGATCTCGACCATCACATCGGTGCCGCCGGCGATCGGCACAGCGGTGGGGTGCTCGGCCTTCGCGGCGAGCGCCTCCTCCCAGCTGGCGGGGCGAAGGAAGTCCATCTGACCGGCTCTCTTCTTCGTCTCGAGTCGTTCTGTTCGAGCCAGATCGTGTGCGGCGGGCCCGGCTCGTTCATGCGCTGTTCACGTGGGTCGAGCTTCAGTACACAGCGCACTCCTCCACCCCGGTCAGTCACGGAAACCATGAAGGAGTTGGCTGGCCAGGGGGCTCATCTTGTAGATTCGTATGAACGGAGGCCATCAGCAACCTCTTCGTTTTCGGCTGGAAACATCCCGCACACACGCGGGGGCCCGCGGCCTCCACGACCACCCTCCTCCAGACGTCACGGGCACGCCTCCCGGGCAGAACCGAACGTTGTTTTCTAGACAAGAACGGCGGCGACGAGAATGCGCCTGCGCGCACTACTGGACACCGACGCGCTGGGTCTGCGGCTGCTCGGCGGCGAGGACGAGCTGGACCGCACCGTGCGTGGTGTGATGACCACCGACCTCAGGGACCCCAGCCGCTACCTCTCCGGCGGCGAGCTGGTGCTCACCGGCCTCGCCTGGCGTCGTGACGCCGCCGACTCCGAGCCGTTCGTACGGCTCCTGGCCGGCGCCGGGGTCACCGCGCTGGCCGCCGGGGAGGCCGAGCTGGGCGACATCCCGGAGGACCTGGTGGTGGCCTGCGCCCGGCACCGGCTGCCGCTGTTCGCGGTCAACGAGTCGGTGGCCTTCGCGACCATCACCGAGCACGTCGTACGGCAGGTCTCCGGGGAGCGCGCCGGGGATCTGGCGGCCGTGGTGGACCGGCACCGCCGGATGATGACCTCCGGCCCGGCGGGCGGCGGCCCGGACGTCGTGCTGGACCTGCTCGGCTCCGACCTGGACCTCAGGGCCTGGGTGCTCTCCCCCGCCGGCCGGCTCATCGCGGGCCCCAAGGTCGCCGGCCCCGCCCTGCCCGCCGAGCTGTGCGCCCGGCTGGCCGCCGAGCACCTGGCGGCGACGCGCACGGGGCGACGCGGCCCGCACCGTGTGGCCGTCGGCACCACGACGTACTCGCTCTTCCCGATCAGCAGCACGGGCCGCGCGCCGGGCGGGGCCCGTGACGTACGCGAGACGGTGCTGTCGGACTGGCTCCTCGCGGTCGAGGCCGACGCCGGGGACTGGCCCGCCGCGCGGCTCGACCTGCTCCACGGCGTCACCCAGCTGATCGCGGTCGAGCGGGACCGGCGCGAGGCGGCCCGCACGGTACGGCGACGGCTCGCCCAGGAGGTCCTGGAGCTGGTGCAGGCGGGTGCGGCCCCGGCCGAGATCGCGGCCCGGCTGCGGGTCGCCGCACCGGTGCTGCTGCCCGGCCTCGGGGCGGCGCCGCACTGGCAGGTGGTCGTGGCCCGGGTCGAGTGGGAGGGCGGCGAGACCGACAGCGGCCCCGTCACGCAGGCGCTCCTGGAGGAGATCCTCGTCGATCCCCTGGCGACGGGCCCCGAGCCCTCGGACCGTATCGCCGTAGCCCACACGGGTGAGGAGGCCATCGCCCTCGTCCCCCTCCCGGCGGTCTCCTCCGAGCACGACGGCTCCGAGTCCGGCATCCACGCCGACGCGCTCCTCGCGGCCGTACGGGACCCCCTGACGGCCGGCCTCGACGACGACGGACGGCTCACCCTGGGCGTCAGCGCGGCCGTGCACTCGGCGGAGGGGCTGCGCGGCGCCCTGGAGGAGGCGCGGCACGCCCGCCGGGTGGCGGCGGCCCGCTCCGGCCGGGTCTGCGCGGCCGGCCACCAGGAGCTGGCCTCGCACGTCCTGCTCCTCCCCTTCGTCCCCGACGACGTACGCCGCGCCTTCACCGCCCGCCTCCTCGACCCCCTGCGCGACTACGACCGCCGGCACCGCGCCGAGCTGATCCCCACCCTGGAGGCGTTCCTGGAGTGCGACGGCTCCTGGACGCGCTGCGCCGCGCGGCTCCACCTGCACGTCAACACGCTGCGGTACCGGGTGGGCCGCATCGAGCAGTTGACGGGCCGGGACCTCTCACGTCTGGAGGACAAGCTCGACTTCTTCCTGGCACTGCGCATGAGCTGACGGCGCGGGGTCGCGTGCGAATGATCTTTGTGCGCCGTCCGCGCCCCATGACTTTGTGAATTCTTTCACCCACCCTCTTGGCCGGGCCCGGGGATTCGTGCTGAGATGCCGCCACCACTCAAAGCTCAAAGGTGTGCTCGGGGAGGGCAACGTGGCGTATTCCGCCATGTCTGGTAACGGAACGACCGCCGGTGACGATCCACTCCAGACCGCGGTATGGCGGCTGCGCTCACGCGCCTGCTGGGTCGACGCGGCCGCCCTCATCGAGCCCGTCACCCCACAGGCCTCGCTCCAGCGGACCGCGCTGCTGGTCGAGCGCTGTCTCTACACCGAGCAGGGCTGGGAGGAGGCCGAGGACGCGCTGCGCACGGCGGAGGCGCAGGCCCGGACCGACGACGAGCGGGGTGCGGCGGCCTGTGAGCGCGGCCAACTGGCGTACGCGGCCACACTGCTCGGCGTCCGCGACCGCTCCGACGAGGCGCGGGCCGCGCTCGGCCGGGCGGCGGCCCTGATCGCCCCCGGCGCGCCCGGCCGGGCCCTGCTCGACTTCCGCCGGGGGGTCCTCGCCGAGAACCTCGCCCGCTCCCCGCAGGCCGCCCGCGCCGCCTACCGCCGCGCCCACGCCGGGGCCACCGCCCACGACGATCTGCTCCTGCAGTCCTTCACCTGGCGCCACCTCGCCGGACTCGCCCTGCGCGACGGCGAGTTGGCCGAGGCCCGCCACGGCTTCGCCGAATCACTCCGCATCCGCGAGGAGTTGGGCTACCTGGTGGGCACCGCGCCGGCGCTGGTCTCTTTGGCCGACACGGAATCCGAACCGGAGGCGTCCCGCCTCCGTGAGGAGGCGGGACGGTTGTTCCGGCTCTTGGGTGGTGTACCGACGTGGTTGGCCCGGCAGTTGGCCCCGCCGCCGGCGGCGACGGCGTGAGCGGCGAGGCGTGCACGAGGGTGCGTGTTCGGCTGCGGGTGCGTGGAGGCTGGTCGCGCAGTTCCCCGCGCCCCTGAGAGATCAGACCCTGCGGGCCTGAAGGCGACGGCTCCGCGGGCTCGAAGGCGACGGCTCCGCGGGCTCGAAAAGCACGGGGCGCGGCCCCCTGCTTTTCAGGGGCGCGGGGAACTGCGCGAGAAGCCCCACTCACCCGCGGCCGCCGACGCCCCTCAGCCCGCCACCCCGAAATGCTTCTCCACCAGACAGCACGCCGCCTCCAGATCCTGCGCCACCAACGCGTCCAGCAACGCGATGTGCTCCGCCGCGTCAGCCATCAGCTCGGTACGGCCACCCCCGGCTCCGCCCAAGTGGCCACCGGCCAACGGCAGTTGGGTACGCCGGTGCAGATCGTCCGCGATCTGCAGCAGCTGCTCGTTCCCCGCCAGCCCCAGCACCCCCCGGTGGAAGGCCCGGTCCGCCTCCCCGTACGTGGCCCGGCACCCGGACGACGCGGCCCGCGCCGTCTCCTCGGCGAGCGGCCGCAACTCGGCCCACCGGTCGGCCGGCACCGTACGGGCGAGCCGCATCACCACCGGCACCTGGAGCAGCGCCCGCACCTCCGCGAGCTCGGCCAGCTCGCGGGCCCCTCGCCGTACGACGCGGAACCCCCGGTTGGGTACGACCTCGACCGCGCCCTCGATGGCCAGTTGCTGCATGGCCTCGCGCACGGGTGTGGCCGAGACGCCGAACCGCTCACCGAGCGCGGGCGCCGAGTACACCTCCCCCGGCGTCAACTCCCCACCCGCGAGCGCGGCCCGGAGCGCGTCGAGGATCTGCCCCCGCACGGAGGCCCGCTGAACGACCGGGCGCCCCTGCGCGCGTGGCAGGGGAATCGGCGTCTCGCTGTGCGTGTGCTCGCCCCGGGCCGCGTCGGCGACGGGCCCGGCGTCTCCGCGTACCGCGGCCGTGCCGGCGTCCGCGGCGATGCCCCGCGTCCGGTCGACGTCCGCGACTCCGGGCTGTGCCGGTACGCGGTAGGCCGACGCCGGGCGGGCGACGGCCTCCGGCGTACTCGTGGCCGCGGCCTGGCGCGAGCGAGGTCCGGCCTGCTCCACGTGTCCTCCTCCGAGCCGAGTCGGTGTGTCGAGTAGTGCGGCCGACTGGTACATGGGGGCGCTTAGGTCACTACTGGGGTTGTTACCGGTCGTAAAGCACCATAGGCGCACATGCCCTCAGTTCAAACCTCACACACCTCGGGTAAGGTAAGCCTTACTTGGCAGCGATGGTGAAACGGCGGTCCCCGTATGCCCCTCTCAGCACCGGCACCGGCCCCCACTGCACGCAGGTCACCCGTGACGGCCGCGTACGCCCGCCTCACCGAGGTCCTGCCGATGATGAGCGTGACAGAACTCTCCCCCATGGATCCATTGCCCGAGGGGGAGGGGTGGGTCTCCGCCGCCGGACTCGCGGCGGCCGGAGCGGAACTCGACGCGTTCCTCGCCTGGGACGCGGCCCAGATCCTGAGGGACCACGGCCGCGAGGGGCGCCCGGACGTCGTGGCGACCTTCGGACTGCACCGGTACTCCTGGTTCGCCTGCCTGCTCTTCACGGTCCCCTGGTTCCTGCAGCGCCGGGTACCGCGCTTCCCCGCCGGGCAGGTGGCGTTCCAGCGTGAGCAGAGCCGGTTGGTGGTCCGCGGTGAAACGTTCAGCTGCCTGCCGGGCGATCCGGCGGGCGCCGAGCCGGGCGCCCGGGTGGTCCCGGACGAGGAGGCACTGCGGGCCGAGGTGCGGGCGGCGTTCGCCGAGCACATAGAACCGGTCCTCGGCGGCTTCGGCCCACGGATGCGGCGGCGCGGGCGGGCCCTGTGGGGCATGGCGACCGACGAGGTCGTCGAGGGCATCTGGTACGTCGCCGAACTCCTGGGCCCCGCCGAGCAGGAGCGCTGCCGGCGCGAGCTGGAGCTGCTGCTGCCGGGCTCGACCCGGCCGTACGTGGGCGACGCGGGCTTCCGTGAACTGACGGGCCCCGGCGGCGAGACGCTGCCCACCCGGGACCGGGCGAGCTGCTGCATGTTCTACACGCTGGCCCCGGAGGACACCTGTGCCACCTGCCCGCGCACCTGCGAGGCGGAGCGGATCGCCAAGCTGACGGCCGCCGCCACCGGTTGACGGAGCCTCGCGGGCGCCGCCCGGGGACCGCACCGGACGCCCCCCGGCGATCGCCCGCGGCATGTGCCGTAAGATCCACTCCGGGTGGGACCCTCGTCGGTTACAGGTGGTTCACAAATTCCTCACTTGTCGCAGGAACTTTCCGTGGAACCACTCGAACGGGTAATCTCACTCGCACTCAACTCCCGTCCCTCGCGCGGTAGTTCGAGCAGAATGCCGCCTGGCGTCACTCATTGCACTTCTTTGGCGGTCTCTTGCCCCGAAACCCCCTGAGGGCCGCGAGGATTGGGCCACTATGGCGGGCGTTACGCCCTATCCCAATGCAAGGGACCCCTGATGAGATTGACCGACATATCGCTGAACTGGCTGCTTCCGGGCGCCGTACTGCTCCTGGGCATGCTGGCGGCGGTTGCGGTGCTCGCGCGCGGCAAGCGCTCCGGGGAGCACGCGAAGACAGAGGATTCGTGGGAACGCAGTGAGGAGCGCCGCAGGCGCAAGGAGGCCCTGTACGGCACGGCCTCCTACATCCTCCTCTTCTGCTGTGCCGCGGTCGCAGCCGCGCTCTCCTTCCGCGGCCTGGTCGGCTTCGGCGAGCAGAACCTGGGCCTCACCGACGGGTGGCAGTACCTGGTTCCGTTCGGCCTGGACGGCGCCGCCATGTTCTGCTCGGTCCTCGCGGTGCGCGAGGCCAGCCACGGTGACGCCGCTCTCGGCTCCCGCATACTCGTGTGGACGTTCGCCGGTGCGGCGGCCTGGTTCAACTGGGTGCACGCGCCCAGGGGCCTCGGCCACGACGGCGCCCCGCAGTTCTTCGCCGGCATGTCCCTGTCCGCCGCGGTGCTGTTCGACCGCGCGCTGAAGCAGACCCGCCGGGCCGCGCTGCGCGAGCAGGGTCTCGTCCCGCGTCCGCTGCCGCAGATCCGGGTGGTCCGCTGGCTGCGGGCCCCGCGTGAGACGTACAAGGCCTGGTCGCTGATGCTCCTGGAGGGCGTGCGCAGCCTGGACGAGGCCGTGGACGAGGTGCGCGAGGACAAGCGGATCAAGGAAGAGAACCGGACGCGCAAGCGCGAGCAGGAGCGCCTGGAGCGCGCCCACCTCAAGGCCATCAGCCGGGGCCACCGGGGTCTGCCCGGTCGTGGTGGCGGCGGCGGTGGCGGACGCCAGGTGGACACCACCGTGGAGCGCGTGCCCGCGGCTCAGGTCGCCTCGGAGCCTGCCATATCGACGCCGGAGCAACTGCCCGTACGTTCGCGTCCCTCCCTGCAGCCCGTACGCAACGGTTCTGACAAGTCGTACACCGTCGACCTCACCGCGGAGGACGACACAATGGCCCTTCCGCGACTCGACTCCCTGGAGCGCAAGCTCAAGGACCTGGAGCAGCAGTTCGGCTGATCCCGGACGGCACATCGGACAGGGGCGCGGCATGATGCCGCGCCCCTGTCCGTTTCTCGTACAGCCCGCCGTCGCCGCGTCACGTCAGCCGCGGTCGGCGCGTCACGACAGCCGTACTCGACGCCTTACGTCAGCCCGCCCTCGAGGTCGAACCACACCGCCTTGCCCACCCCGTGCGCCCGTACTCCCCAGGCGTCCGCGAGGGACTGGACGAGGAGGAGGCCGCGTCCGTGAGTGCTGTCGTCGGCGATCGGCACCCGCGGCCTGGGCCTGCGCCCCACGAAGTCCCGTACCTCCACGTGGAGTCCGCGCGGTGAGACGGTGGCGGTCAGCACCGCGTCGTGGTCGGTGTGGATGAGCGCGTTGGTGACCAGTTCACTCGTGAGCAGTTCCGCTATTTCCGATCTCTCGGGCCGCCCCCACTGCCGTAGCAGCTCCCGCAGGGCCCTCCGTGCCTCGGGGACCGCCCTCAGGTCCGCCCGCCCGAGCCTGCGCCGCAACTGCCCGGCACCGGCCTTGTCCGGCGCGTCACCGGTCGCTTCCTCCACCGCCTCTGCCGAGGAGGCCCCGATCGTCACGGGACCGCCCCCTCGTGCCTGCCTCTTCATGACCCCCGCCCACACGCCGATGACGAATCCCCTCCTGCTCGAACACGTACACGCAGATCCATGCCCCGTCCGGATCGCGGCACTCATGTCGAATCGTCAACGACCCTCCGTACGCTTTCAAACGCACAGAGTCAAGCCAGCTATCAGTACCTTGTGAGAGCGCTTCCCTCCCCGGAAAACCACCGCACAGGCCGACGAACCCGACGCCCGTCCCGCGCGGGGTGGTCGCGCCCGACCACGACCGCCCGGCCATCTGCCCATGCGGGACCGCCGATTCGGCCGTGTGCCACCGGGACACGGCCGCCGTGGACGCGTGGGATCGACGCCCGGGACGGGCCGCTCGCCCCGATGATGTTGATTGGCCGGAATCCTGCGCTGGTACAGGCCAACATCCGGCCGGGCGCGGCTGGTTGACGCCGGTCCTCGCCGGCCGGCCTTGGCTCTCCGGCTGTCCTCGACTCCCCGCCTCCTCGGCCGTGGTCGGCTTCCGCTTTCGGGGGCTGTGGTCGCGCGGTCAGGCCTCCCAGACGGCTGCCGCCGTACGGTCGTCGGCGTAGCCCTTGACCCTGGCCTGGGCATCGGCGAGGAAGGCGGCGAGACCGGGCGGCTCGGCGGCGCCCCAGCGGGCCGCCAGATGCCCAGCGAGCGGGGCCTCGCCGCGCAGGGGCTCGGCCAGACCTCCGGTGCACAGGAGCAGGACGTCGTTCTCGCGGGCCACGGAGGCCCGGAAGCGGAAGGGTTCGCGGGGTGGCGCGGGGGCGGGTTCGTAGGGGCTCGGGGGTGTCGTGATGCCCAGGTCCATGGTGAGACGGTCGCCGTCGGGGGTCTCGTGCGGCAGCGAACCGAAGCCGACCACCGGCGCGCCCGCCGTGTGCGCGACGCGGGGCTCTATGTCCTGCCACTCCCCGTCCCGCAGCCGGAACAGTCCGCCGGCGCCGACCCCGAAGAACACGCGCGTACGGCAGCGGGGGTCGGCCGGGAGCAGCAGACAGCGCAGGCTCGCCGTGTACTCCTCCGGGTCGAGGCCCTGCTCGACGGCGCTGGCGCGCAGCTTGCCGAGGCTGCGGTCGGTGAGCCGGTGCAGCCCGGACTTCAGGTCGCCGCGCCGGGCCGCCCGGATGTCCTCCACCAGCCGCACATGGCTGAGCCCGACGGCCCGCCCGATCCACCGGCACGCCTCCGCCGCCGCGCGGTGCGCCCCGGGTGTGGCGCGGGCACCGGTCGCCATGGCCACCAGCACCAGAGCCTGCTCGCCCACGCCGAAGCGGGCGGTCAGGAGCGAGTCCCGGCGCGGCTCGCCCCGGTACCGCGCCGAGTCGCCGCGCAGCGACGCCGCGCGCAGCGTGCACGCTCCGTAGCGCGCGCCGTCCAGCACCGTGTCCGCGACCAGGTCCCCCAGATCCTCGGGGTCCGCCGGGGGCAACGCGGTCGGCTCCGCGTCGTACGTCGGAGGCCCGGACCCGACGTACTCGACCCGCACCTCCTGGCTGCCGGTGACGAGGGTGACGTCCTGCGCCTGGAGGGTGGGGAGGTCGAGTCGGGTGGGGGGCCGGGCGTCGGAGGGCTCGGCTGCGGGGGGTGGGGAGGAGGGTGCGGACGACGCGGACACGAGTGCCGACGACGCGTCTGTCGGGGCCGCCGGGTCGCCTGTCCCGCCGGGTTCCTGGCTGCGGCCCCCGTCCGGGCCGTCGGCTCCCGAAGGCCTCGGAGAGGACGCCTGCGCCGATCGGCGCGCGGCAGGAGGTACGGCGTCGGACGGCTGTGACGGGATCGAACGCGCCCACGGGCCCGTGGGCGTCGGCGGGGCGGACGGCCGCGCCGGCGGGGGCAGTGAGGGGCGCGGGGGTGTGCCGCCTGGGGGTGCCTCCGTCGGAGGGCGACCGCTGGGGGGCGTGCCCCTCGGGGGCAGGCCGCCTGTCGGTGGAGGTGCGTCCATGGGGGGCCGCGTGGTGGCCCCGCCTGTGGTAGGTGGCTGGGTGGGTGCATGGCGTCGGGGGGCGGCCGCGCGGAAGCCGGGCGGGAAGGTCACCGGGCCTGTCGGCTGGGCGGGCGGTGGTTCCCAGGGCGCGCGCTGCGGCATGAGGCCACTGCGGCGCAGGGCCTCGGTGGCGGTGTCCGGGGGTGAGACGGGCTTCGGAGGGTCACCGGGTCGGCTGCCGCCTCCGTCCTGCCCGGTGGGGCTGCTCCGGTGGAGGGGGGCCGTGCTGGGGGCGACGGGAGGGGTGGGGGCTGGGACCGAGGCGGAACCCGGGAGGTCGCCGGTCCGGCCGCCGCGCCCGTACGGCCTGTCTCGCCCGCCTCCGCTGCCTTGCCCGTTTCCACCGTCCTGGGCGTCTCGGCCGTCCTGGGCGTCCCGACCGTCCTGGCCGTCCTGGCTGTCTCGACCGCTTCGCCCACCGGGTCCGCTCTGCTCGCTGGGTCCGTCGGCTCCGCTCTGACCGCCCCAGCCACTTGCCGCGCCGAGCCCTCCCCTGCCGCCGGGTCCGCCCGGGGAGCCTTGGGAGGGCACTCGGTCCGAGAGAGCGCCCGGTGTGCCCGACGGGGGGCCCACGGCGTCCGGGGCCCCGCGCTGTCCGCCCGTCGTATCGGGATCGCCGTCCGGGACCGTGTGCTGTCCGCCCGACGCATCCGGCCCGACATCCGGCACCGCACGCGGTCCGCCCGGCCCGTTCGGCCCAGCACCGGACACCGCGCGCGGTCCACCCGAGGCATGCGACCCGGCGTCCGCCCCACCCGGCCCGGTCGCCCCCGCGCCCGTCCCGGCCGCCCCGGTGTCCGAGCCGCCCCTGGTGGCCGCCGTACCCGGCACGGCCGCCCAGGCACCCGACGTACCCGGCATGGCACCCCAGGCCCCCGCCGGACCCGACGCGCTCGGCGGAGTCGGCGGGGGCGTCGGGTTCGGCGGTGATTTCCCGAGCGTGCCCGCCGCCGAGGCGAAGCGGTCGTCGAGGGAATCGGCCGCGACCGAGGGGCCCGTGTCCCCCTTGGAGTCGTCGTACAACTGCCGCCACCAGTCGTCCTCGTGACCGGTCGGCCTCTCCCCCTGCTGGCTCATGCCCCTAATTGTCCACCTCAGGAGCCGTATGAAAACGGGGCATCCGTAAAATCGGCCCGCGGAGCCGGCGACCTCACGGCGTGTCGGGCTACACGTCGAACTCCGGTGCGAGGCAAGGGAGTCGAGGGATCGGTGAGGACCGGAAGCATCCGGAGGATCATTCGGAGGATCCTCCGAAGCCGCCGGAAGAGACCGCCGGGCGGTGCCACCCCCCACAGGAGAAACCGCCCGGCGGCGCCGGGGCGACCGGGGCGCGGTGCGGGCGCGTGGGCCGGTCGGCCCGAGTGTGCGGCATGTTCCTGGTAGTCCGCTGTGTGCGACCCCGCCTGGTGGGTGGGATGTGCGGTGCGGTGATGATGTGACGAGGCGGAAGTGCGCGGGGTGGGCACGGCAAGGGAGGCGTCGCCGCATGCTGGGAGCGATCGGTCTCGACGAGACGCACGAGTCGGCGTACCGGGCCCTGGTGTCCGTGGGCGCCGCCGACGTACCGGATCTGGCGCGCCGGCTCACGCTCGGGGAGCACGACACCGAGCGCGCGCTGCGGCGGCTGGAGCGGCACGGTCTCGCGGCCCAGTCCTCCGCGCGCCCCGGCCGCTGGGTGGCCGCGCCGCCCGGCGTGGCCCTGGGCGCGCTGCTCACCCAGCAGCGGCACGAGCTGGAGAAGGCGGAGCTGGCGGCGGCGATCCTCGCCGAGGAGTACCGGGCGAGCGCGGCCGAGCCCGCCGCCCACGACCTGGTCGAGGTGGTGATCGGCTCGGCCGCCATAGCGCAGCGCTTCCTGCAGATTCAGCTCGGCGCCACGGAGGAGGTCTGTGCCATGGTCACCGGCGCTCCGATCGCGGTCTCCGGGCCGGAGAACAACCCGGCGGAGGAGCAGGCCACCGGCCGCGGTGTCGGCTACCGCGTGGTGGTCGAGCGGGCCGTCCTGGACGAGGACAGCGGGCTCACCGAGCTGTCCGCCGCGCTGGGCCGGGACGAGCGGGTGCGGGTGCTGGACGAGGTGCCGACGAAGCTGGTGATCGCCGACCGGTCGCTCGCGATGGTCCCGCTCACCACGCACGCCGCCGAGCCCGCCGCGCTCGTCGTCCACGCGAGCGGTCTGCTGGAGCTGCTGTCGGGCCTGTTCGAGTCGGTGTGGCGGCAGGCCCTTCCGCTGCGGCTCGGCGCCGGCCATGTCACCGAGGACATCCCCGACGGCCCCGACGACACCGATCTGGAGATCCTCTCCCTGTTGCTGGCCGGCATGACCGACGCCAGCGTCGCCAAACAGCTCGACCTGGGCCTGAGGACCGTACAGCGCCGGGTGAAACGCCTGATGGAGCTGACCGGGGTGACGACCCGGCTGCAGCTGGGCTGGCACGCGTACGAGCGTGCCTGGGTCACCCGGGACTGACCTGGAAGTGCCCCAGGACTGGCATCACTGCCCTGCGTATTCTCGCGCGGTCCGGCACCCTGGGCAGATGGGAGCGTGGGAACTCCTGCTGGTCGCGGTGGTGCTGCTGCTGGGCCTGGTCGGAGTGCTGGTGCCCGGCGTGCCGGGGTCCTGGCTCGTGTGGGCCGGGGTCGTGTGGTGGGCGCTGGAGGAGCCGCGGCCCATCGCCTGGTGGGTACTCGTGGGCACCACCGCCGTACTGCTGCTGTCCCGTGCGATCCGCTGGGGTCTGCCGCCCCGGCGCCTGCAGGAGAGCGGAGCCACCCCCCGAATGGCGGTGTACGCCGGTGTCGGCTCCCTCCTCGGCTTCGTCCTCCTCCCCGTCGTCGGCGCGATCCCCGGCTTCGTCGGCGGCATCTACCTCTCCGAACGGCTCCGCCTCGGCCGTCACGGCGCGGCGAAGGCCGCGACGCGCACGGCGATGCGTTCGGGCGGATCGAGCGTCCTGACGGAGCTCTTCGCGTGCCTGCTGGTGACGGGTGCGTGGGTGGGCGTGGTGTTCGGGGGCTGAGGAGCGCGGTGCCCTCGATCACGGCGCCACGGCGGACAGGTCGAGCGCGTCGGCCAGGGCGCGCATGCCGGCGTCGTTGAAGTGGAGGTGGTCGCCGGGGTCGTAGGCGGGACGGATCCGGTGCGGACGGAGGGGGTCGCGGACGGCCCGGTCGAAGTCCACCACCGCGTCGAAGATCCCCTCACCGCGGATCGCGGCGTTGACCGCCTGCCGTACACGTTCCCGCGCCGCCGTGTACGCGCCATGGCCGCCGTACGGCGTGAGCGTGGCCCCGACGACCCGGATACCTCGGGCGTGGGACCGGTCCACGAGCCCGCGGTACGCGGCGGTGAAGGCGGCCGGGTCGGTGGCTTCGGGGGTGCCCTTGATGTCGTTGATGCCCTCCATGACGATCAGCGTGCGCACACCGGTCCGGGTGAGGACGTCGGCGTCGAACCGGTCCACAGCGCTGGGCCCCACGCCCGTGCGCAGGAGCCGGTTGCCGGAGATTCCCGCGTTGAGGACGCCGAGCCGGCGGTGGGCGGGCAGCGCGCCCAGCCGTTCGGCGAGCCGGTCGGGCCAGCGGCGGTTGGTGTCGGCCGTCGAGCCGCTGCCGTCGGTGATCGAGTCGCCGAGCGCGACGACACTGCCGGCGGCCGAGGAGCCGAGTACGTCCACGCCGGTCACGTAGTACCAGCTGCCGACGGCCGTCGTGTACGCGGAACCGTCCTCGTCGGCCGCCCGGTTCCCTCGGCTCGCGAGGAAGTTGGTCTGCCGGGCGGAGCGATGGTAGGTGGCCGGGCCGGAGTCGTCCGGGGTGTACAGCGTGACCAGGAGGTTGCCGTACGCAGGGACGCGCAGCGCGACGGGGTCGGTGACGCGGTCCTGTCCCGCCGGGACGATGACCGTCCGGGCACCGCCGAAGGTCGCCGTACGCAGCGAACCGGGCAGCGCGTTCGGGCTGTTCGGGACTCCCGGTTCCTGCCGTGCGACCGTCACGGCGCCGAGTCGGAGCGCGGCCGTGCCCAGCCGGTTGGAGACCCGGACCCGCACCGCGCTGCCGCCGACGCTCACATGGACGACGTTGCGGATCGACACTCCCGGCAGCGCGGGCGCCGTACCGGAGGCGGCGGCCTCCCACGTACCGGTCCAGCGCTGGGCGGGCGCGGGCTCCGGCCGTGCGCCGGCACTCGCGGGAAGGGCGCCGGTCAGGGCGAGCGCGGCGAGGAGTACGAGGGCGAGGACCACGGCCGCCGGGCGCGTCAGATGAGGCATGCGGACCATGCTGGCGGTGCGGGTCATGCGGGGCCGCCCTTCGCTGGCGGAAGCGACGCGAGCGCCTCATGACTTCCCTGCGTGACGGCCCCCTGCACGCACCCTCACACCATCGGCGCACCCGGCCCGCGCGCGTTGACGCGGACCCGGTGCGGCCGGTTCCGGGGGTTCCGGGCTGCGTCAGAGCACGCCCTCCAGGTCGAGCAGCAGGCGTTTGCGGTCGAGGCCGCCGGCGTACCCCGTGAGGGTGCCGTCCGCGCCGATCACCCGGTGGCATGGGCGGACGATGAGGAGGGGGTTGGCGCCGATCGCGCCGCCGACGGCCCGGACGGCGGCGCGGGGTGCGCCGATGCGGGCGGCGATGGCGCCGTACGTGGTGGTCGCGCCGTACGCGACGTCGTCGAGCGCGGCCCAGACCCGCTGCCGGAAGTCGGTGCCCTCTCCGCGCAACTCCAGCTGGAATTCCTTGAGTTCACCGGCGAAGTAGGCGGCGAGCTGTTCCTCGGCCGCGCGGAAGAGCGCGGGGTCGTGCAGCCAACCCGCCAGCGGGACACGGCCGCCCTTCTGCTCCGGCACGGAGAGGGAGGTGAGGGCACCCGACTCGTCGGCGGTGAGGAGGAGTTGGCCGACGGGGCTGTCGACGGTGGTGCAGTAGGTCCGTTGCTCGATGCTCACGACTGAACTCCCGCTTCCGGTGCGCGTGTCGCCGCCTGTGTGGCTGTGCCCGGCTCCGACTCGCTTGCTGTCTTGAGGTGTTGGAGGGCGTATGACCGCCAGGGACGCCAGGCGTCCGGCACGGCGTCGCCCGGCGGTGCCACGTCCGGGTCGCCGAGGGCGCGGGTGCGGATCGCGGCGACGGTACGGGCGTCCAGCCCCGGGAGCGCGAGCAGCGCCGCCTCGGCCTCGTCCCGGTCGGCGCCCACGTCGAGGCGGACGGTGCCGTCGGCGAGGGCGGTGGCGAGGGCGCCGAGGGGGCCTTCCGCCCCGGCCAGCGCGGCCGGGGCGGGGAACAGGTGGGTCAGCGTCCCGTGCGGGGCGTCGAGCGTCTTGCCGTACGCCCGCACGAGCCGTTCCGCCTCTCCGCGCCCCACGAGCGCCCGTACCGCGAACTCCTCGGGATCGGCCGCTCCGGGCGAGCGCAGCCCCGGCCTGGCGGCGACGAGCGGGGCGAGCCGCGCGTCGGCCCCGAGGCGCTCGTCCACGGCGTACGGGTCCGCGTCGAGATCGAACAGCCGCCGCAGCCGCCGCACGGCCGTGGTGAGATCCCGGGGGTCGGTGAGATACAGCCGCGCGTCGAGCCAGCCGCCTGGGTGCGGGGTGGGGTGCCGGGTCCGTCCCCGGTGTCCACCCGGCCGTTCGTCGACCTCGGCGACTCCCGTGCCGTACGGCAGACGGAGGGTGCGCCGGTGGGTGCGGTGGCCGCGTTCGCCGGTGACCTCCTCGATGCCGGGGACGGTTTCGGCGGCGAGGGCGTCGAACAGGGCGGTGGACTGGTACGGGCCCCGGTACGCGAGCCGCAGGGGGATACCGGCGGTCGGCGGGTCGGCGGACCGCCGGGGCCTCGCCGCGCGCAGTCCGCTCGGCGTCATGGCGTACACCGCCCTGATCGTGTCGTTGAACTGTCGCACGCTGGCGAACCCGGCCGCGAAGGCGATCTCGGTGACCGGCAACGCGGTGGTCTGGAGGAGGACGCGGGCCGTGTGGGCCCGCTGGGCGCGGGCCAGGGCGACGGGCCCGGCGCCGACCTCGGCGGTGAGCTGCCGCTGCACCTGCCGTGCGCTGTATCCCAGGCGCAGGGCGAGTCCGGCGACGCCCTCCCGGTCGACGACGCCGTCCCCGATGAGCCGCATGGCCCGGCCCACGGCGTCCGCGCGTACGTTCCACTCGGCCGACCCCGGCACGGCGTCCGGCCGGCATCGCCGGCAGGCCCGGAAGCCGGCGCCCTGGGCGGCGGCCGCGGTCGCGTAGAAGCGGACGTTCTCCCGTTTCGGCGTCACCGCCGGGCAGCTCGGCCGGCAGTAGATCCCGGTCGTCTCGACGGCGAAGAAGAACTCCCCGTCGAACCGCCCGTCCCTGCTGCGCACGGCCTCGTACCTGGTGTCTTCGTCCTTCATGACATCAAGTGTCGACGACGGCGGCCACCCTGGCTGGCGGGTTTCGGACACCGCGCTGTAGCCCCGCGCCCGAGGGGCGCGGGGCTGTGCCGATATGCGGCTCCGCCGCGTGGGCGCGACAGGCCCCCACTCACCCGCAGCGAGAACTCAGCGACGACCACCCCGCTTCGCCTCCATCGCCGCGCGCCCCTCCGCACCGCGCCGCTTCCACTCCTTCCGGATCTCGGCCCGCACCCGCGCGTCGCTCTTCGCCACGATCCGCTGGTTCTCGCGGAGCAGCTTGCGGTAGCTGTCGAGCCGTCGCTCGGGCAGTTCACCGGACTCGACCGCGCCGAGGACGGCGCAGCCGGGCTCGGCGATGTGCGCGCAGTCGTGGAAGCGGCAGTCCGCGGCCAGTTCCTCGATCTCGGCGAAGACCTGTCCGACGCCGGTCTCGGCGTCCCAGAGGCCGACGCCGCGCAGCCCGGGTGTGTCGATGAGGACCCCGCCGCCGGGCAGGGCGAGGAGGTTGCGGGTGGTGGTGGTGTGCCGTCCCTTGCCGTCCACGTCACGGATGGCCTGGACGTCCATGACATCCTCGCCGAGCAGCGCGTTGGCGAGGGTCGACTTGCCGGCGCCGGACTGCCCGAGCAGTACGGAGGTGCCGCCGGAGAGCACCGCGGCGAGGACGTCGAGGCCCTCGCCGAGCGCGGAGCTGACCGTCAGCACGGTGACGCCGGGCGCGACGGTCTCCACGTCCTGCACCAGGTGCGCCAGCGTGGCCGCCTCCGGCACCAGGTCCGCCTTGGTGAGCACGACCACCGGCTGTGCGCCGGACTCCCAGGCCAGCGCGAGGAACCGTTCGACGCGGCCGAGGTCGAGTTCCACGGCGAGTGACACCGCGACGACCGCGTGGTCGACGTTGGCGGCGAGGATCTGGCCCTCGGCGCGCTTGGAGGAGGTGGAGCGCACGAACGCGCTGCGGCGGGGAAGATAGGTGCGGACGTAGCGGGGGTCGCCCGCGGGTTCGACGGCGACCCAGTCGCCGGTGCACACCACGCGCATCGGGTCGTGCGGAGTGACGAACGCGGTGTCGGCGCGCAGTAGGCCGTTTGCGGTGACGACGTCGCACTGCCCTCGGTCGACCCGGACGACCCGCCCGGCGAGCAGGCCTTCGGCGTCGTACGGGGCGAAGGCGTCCGCCCAGGAGTCGTCCCAGCCGTAGGGGGCCAGGGCGGAGAGAACGGGTCCGGTACCGGAAGTCGAAGCGGAACCGGAGAGGGAGCTGGAGGAAGTCAAGGGAGACCCTTCACAAGGGTGGTCCCGGCGCCGTACAGGAAGTGGCTGTCAGCCGGTGACCACGGAGGTGGACTGGATGGATTCCTGGATGCGGGCAGCGCCCATCGCCGTGACAGCCATCGGTCAACACCTCCTGTCTCACTCGTAGTTGGCAGCGGCGGCCGGAAGGGCCGCCGTGCTCGGTGATCTCACCCTAGCGGGAGCCCTCGGCCCCCCGTCAAACGATTAAATCGTCCGTCTCGACGATCCAGCCGTCCGTCTCGACGATCTAGTCGGCCTTCTCGCAGTCTTTCCCGTTCAGCGTGAAGTCCCGCGGCGTCGAGTTCTCGTCGTCGTCCCAGGTGCCGAGGAAGCCGACGCCGAAGGTGCCGCCGGCGGCGACGGTCTTGTTGTAGTCGGCGGCGTCGGCGGTGACCTCGGAGCCTTCCTGGTCGAAGGTGCCGTCCCACATCTGGGTGATGCGCTGGTCGTCCGCGTAGGTCCAGCCGATGCGCCAGCCGTCGAGGGCCTTGGTGGAGGTGACGGTGACGGCGGCCTGGAAGCCGCCGGGCCATTCGTTGACGACCTGGTAGCGGACGTGGCAGGTGGCGGCGGACGGCTTGCCGGGGGCGACCGGCTCATGGGAGACGCGGGCGGGCGTCGAGGAGTCGCCCTGGGGCTTTTCGTTGCTGTTGCCGCCGCTTCCGCCGTCACCGTCGTCGGCGCCGGTCTCCTCGGGCCGGGAGGTGCTCTGCAGCTCGGACCCGCCGCCGGACGGGGGCGGGGTCACCGGGGACCGCGGGTCCTGCTGCACCACCGACGACTCGCCGGGGGACGCGCTGTCGGCGACGACGGTCTCGTCGTCGCCGAAGGGCATGAGGGAGACGACGAGCGCCAGCACGGAGACGAGACCGGCGCCGGCGAGCAGCCCGTTGCGGCCCAGCCGGGGCCTGGGCTCCTTGCCGGGCGAGAGTCCGCGGTCGGTGCCGGTGGCGTCCGCGCGTCCGGGAAGCAGTCCCGCGTCGGCGGCGCGGCGGCGGCGCTCCAGGTAGGCCAGTCCGCTCCAGCCGATCACCCCACTGGCGAGCGCGGCGGGCAGGCCGCCGCCGTGCAGGCCGAGGCAGGCCGCGGCCTCGGCGCACTCCACGCAGGTGGCGAGGTGCCGCGACAGGTCGTCGGGGGTGTCGGTGCCGGGCGAGCGGGTGACCGCGTCCAGCAGGCGGGCGTAGCTGCGGCAGTCGGCGTTCATGGGCGTGTCGAGCTGGCTGCGGTGGCAGCGGTCCCTGAACAGCGCCCGCACCTGGTCGAGTTCGGTCCCGGCGACCACCGGGTCGAGGCCGAGCCGGCGGGCCACCGAGGTCAGGGGCAGCGACTCGACCTCGGCCAGCCACAGCATCGCCGCGTCGGGTTCCTGCATGTCCCGCAGGGCTCGCAGGGCGAGGGGTCGGTGCAACGGCGGGCCGGTGTAGCGCGCGGCCTTGTCCGAGTTGAGCCAGAGGCGCAGGTCGGGGTCGAGCCGGTGGCCCTGTCCGCCCGACTCCCAGGCCGCCGCGCTGGTTCTGACCCAGGTCAGCAGGAACGGTATTCGGGGCAGCCGCAGGGCACGCCGTCCGGCACCGCGTTCGGCTTCCGCCTCGGACTCCAGGGCGCGTGCCTCGTGCATGCCGTTGGTGAAGGCCTCGGTGGCCAGTTGGGTCGCCGCGATCGAACCGGACGTGCACAGGTCGGCGTACGACAGAACCGCGTCCCAGCACTCCGAGAAAAGCGCCGCCTCGGCGGCATCCTGGGGCTTCGGCAGGTCGGGCATGGGTCTCCTGCATCCACAGAGCGAGGGGGGAAGTACGCAAAAGTAGTCAACTGCCCTTTAAATCCAAGGGAGTTGGGGGGACCACCTTGCGGTGCCCCAGAGCTTTTCACGCTTCCCACACAACTGACAAGCTGCGTCTTCAAATGCGGTTACCAGCGGTCACACTGTTGAGTTGTACGTACGCCGACCTCAATCGACTCAACCGTCACAGGAGTTACTGAACGGAAACCTCCTCGGCGGCCTCCTCGGCGGCCGGGAGGCTGTCCATGAAGGAGCTGACGGAGAAGACGGCGTGGCCGGGTCCGGGCGGGCCGTATCCGGGCGGGGACTGCAGGCCGAACTCGTCCATCGTGGCGCGGTAGGCCTGCAGCAGCCGGATGTGGTACTCCAGCGGCGCGCCCTGCGGGTTGGCCTTGCCGAGCGGGGTGGTGGGCTCCGGGCACCAGGTGGTGAAGCGGGGTGTGATGCCGTGTGACATGAAGAAGCGCAGGCCCTCGGTGGTGGAGGCGATCGCCTCGTCGACCGTCTTGAACCCGAAGGGCTCGGCCATCTCCACGCCCGCCACGAAGTTGGGGATGACGTTGCGCGCGCCGAAGACACCGGCGGAGTCGAGGATGCGCTTGTGCCACTCGTCGCGGCCGACGTAGCGCTCCTTGCCGGGGCAGTACATCTT
This sequence comes from Streptomyces sp. NPDC002787, assembly GCF_053592095.1. NCBI lineage: Bacteria > Bacillati > Actinomycetota > Actinomycetes > Kitasatosporales > Streptomycetaceae > Streptomyces > Streptomyces sp. NPDC002787. Next base: position 243,839 of record NZ_JBSFVC010000015.1, read on the forward strand.
GAAGAGGTACTCGTCCCACACCTCGTAGTTGGGGTGGTAGATCTTCACGCCGTGGTCGTGGAAGCGCTTGACGTCGTCCAGCGGCAGCGCCTGGGCGACGACCTTGCCGATCCAGCGGTTCGGGAAGCGCTCCTCGATGGCCTTGGCGTAGTGGCCGTAGAAGTCGGCCTCGTCGCGGCCCGCGACCGTCTTGGTGATCGCGCCACCGGTGAGCGTGTACGCGGTGGACGTCTTCGCCGTGTCGTACCGGTCGATGATCTCCAGGGCCTCGAGAACCTCGTCGACGTCCTTCACGCCCGTGTACGGCCGGCCCGCCGCCTTGTGCTGGCGCCAGTTGTGGTTGATGTCGCAGTACTGGCACTCCTCCTTCGCGCCGAAGTACTGGCAGACGCGGAAGACGGTGAGGTAGATGAGGTACCCCCACTGGATGGTCGGGGCCACCTCCATCACGGACTTCCCGTTGGAGAGGGTGTGCCGGTAGTACTCCGGCATGGGCGGGACGCCGACGTCCGCGATGCGCTTGCCGTCGAGGTAGAGGCCGAGCAGGCCGTCCTCGTCGGCGGCCACGCGGTAGGGCGAGGACGGGTTGACCCGTACGGAGACCACCGTGCGCCGCAGGTCGTACGGGCCGCCGGTGAGGATGATCTCCTCCGGCGGACGGCGCAGGGCGGCCTCGCCGAGTTCGGGGAGGGTGCCGTGGTCGAAGGAGAAGATGAAGTACGACTTCGGCTTCACCTCGCCCTTCTCGTTGTCGCTCAGCGCGGAGGCGTCGAAGGCCACACCACCCCTGAGCAGGTCCTCCTTGAAGACGGCTTCCCGTGGCACGTGCGGGAACCTCTCCATCAGGTCCTCCACCAGTGCGGTGCGGCTGCCATCCATCCCGTTCACTCCTCGCTCCCGACGGCGCCCGGGGATCGCCCGCACGCAACTCCCCACGGTATGCCTCCGGCGGTCGGGCGGAGGGGGCGGGGGGCGTTTCGGGGCGCGTCGTCGGGTGCGGGTCCGGTGGGGGCTTGTCGCGCGGTTCCCCGCGCCCCTGAAAAGCAGGGGCTACGCCCCGTGCTTTTCGGGCCCGAAAGGGCCGTAGGCCCTTAAGGGGCGCGGGGAACCGCGCGAGCAACCAGGGACCACCCGCACCCGACGACGATGCGAACAGGTTCGGTCAGTCCTCCGCCGCGTAGGACCAGAACTCCACCTCGGTCAGGTTGCACCGCCCGTTGTGCGTGTCGTGGAGGCGGAGGAGTGGGTACGCCGCCGTGGTCGGCAGCTTCGCCTCGTACCAGACGCCGTCCGTCGTCGCGCCGATGGTGTGCAGGTCCGTCCAGGTCGCCCCGCCGTCGGCGGAGCCGCGCAGCACGGTGCCCGTGGCCCGCGAGGCGTACCCGGCGCGCGGCAGGACACGGAGCCTGTCCACCCGCAGCGTGCCCCCCGCGCCCGCGTCGATGTCGATCCAGCTGTCGGCCGCGAGGGTGTCCGTGTAGGTCGCGGTGTCGCCGTCGAAGGCCCGCCAGCCGTTGGCGGCCTGGGTGCCGGTGCCGGGCCAGGCGATCGTCGAGGCCTTCACCATCGACGCGGTGACCGGGCTGCGGCGCAGCAGCGTCTCGCGGGAGACGAGCAGCTCGTACGCCGCGTACACCTCGTCGATCCGGGTGTCCTCGTCCTTCCCGGTCTCTCCCTCCACCCGGTCGAGCTCGGCGGTGAAGGCGGCGTAGCTCTTCTTCGTCCACTCGGCCGCGTCGGTCGCGCGAGCCCGGGCGAGGACGTCGGCGAAGGACTCGGCGACGGCCACGACGGGCGTGGAGACCCGGGTGCCGCCGCCCACCAGGGCCGCCGTGACCCGGTAGCGCCGCTCGCCGTGCCGCAGCCCCTTGTCGTCGTACGCGAGGGACCGGGTGTCCGAGGCGAGGGCGTCCCAGGTGTCCCCGTCGGTGGAACGCTCCACGGTGAACGTCAGGGCGTCCTCCGGCTTGTTCCAGCGGACGGTGACGGTGTCGCCGTCCCGCTCCACGGCCACGAGCACGGGATCGTTCCCGAGCGTGTCCACCTCGACCTTCACGAACCGGGCGTCGCCCGTCGCCGCGACGCCCGCGTGGACCGCGTACGGGAAGGGGGAGAACAGACTCGCGACCGTCACCCAGGCACGGCCGTCCGCCGACACCTGGCCGTGCACGCGATGGGTGCTGAGGTCGCGGACGAGCCGGAGGTACGGGGTGGCGGCCAGGGTGCGGCCGTCGAGCCCGCGGGTGATCGGGGAGCGGATGTCGTCCTGCCAGTCGTGGCGGCTGTCGCGGGTGCGGTTGTGGAAGACCAGCCCGCCGTCGGCGTCCGCGCCGAAGTACACATGGCGGGTGTCGGCCGTGAGCCGGTCGCGCAGCATGAGGCCCGTGACCGGCCCCCGCGCGCTGTCGATCCGCGCCGTGAGCGTGAAACCGCCCGCCGCCGGGCGGCTCACGAAGTGCAGTTCGTCCTCGATGTCCCGGGACAGGGCCCGGTAGTCGTCGCCTTCGCCCAGGCCGTCGCCGCGCGCGCCGAGCACACGGATCGTCGAGCCGCGTACGAGCGCGCTGCCCGCCCGGGCCTTGAAGAGTGCGTCGTCGCGCCAGCCGGTGCGCCGCACACCCGTCGACGCGGGCGGCTCGACCTCCGTCTCGATCGCGTGCGACGGCCGGCCGCGGCCTGCCGCGTTCACCGCCGTGACCGTGTAGAAGTAGGTCTCGCCCGGGCGCGCGGAGTCGTCCACGAAGTGCCGGCCCTTCGCCTTCGCGGCGAGCAGCCGGTACGGGCCCCGCCGCCGCGTCGCGCGTCGCACCTCGTAGTGCGTGGCGCCCGCCGTGGTCTGCCAGGTGACCACGACCGAGCCGTCGCCGGGGAGGGTGTGGACGAAATCGACGTGGGCGGGCGGGAGTTGGGGGATCTCCTCCGTCTCCAGCCGCAGCACCAGACCGGTCTTCGGCGGTACGGTCACCTTGCCGTCCCGCACGGGGAGCTGCCGGCCGCTCACCAGGTCGGGGACGCCGGAGCCCCCGCCCGGCACCGCCACCTCGTACGACCGCTCGTTCCCGTACGCCTTCCGCGTCGTGTTGAAGACGAAGAGGTAGCGGCCGTAGCGGGCCGTGAGGAGGTCCGGGTAGCCGGAGTAGGCGTGGTCCGCCTCGAAGTTCTCGCGGTGGACCGTTCCCACACCGGGCTGGAAGGTGATGGGGGCGATCTCGCCGGCGAGGGCCTGGAGGGCGGAGCCGTCGCCCGTCTGCTGGTCCTCCATGAAGTCGACGTCGATGTTGTCCATGCGGGCCCAGTAGTCCTCGTACCGGAAGAGCCCGTCGGTGTGGATCTGGACGATGTGGTCGCGGTCGGGGTGTCGTACGTGCAGGCGGCCGTTGCGGGCGAAGCCGCGCTGGCGTTCGTTGAGGTGACCCCACAGGTGCGTGTCGCCGTCGCGGAGCGAGACGAACATGCAGTCCACGTCCACCCAGGCGAAGCGCTCGTAGTCGGCCGTGCGCACGCCGAGCGCGGAGAGTTCGGCGGCGGTGTAGTACGCGAAGTCGGTGTGCGGGTGGACGATGCCGGTCGGCTCCTGGGTCTTCAGCCAGCCCCAGGTCTCCCCCAGTTCGAGGTCGTACTTGTTCTTCGACTTCACGGCGGAGAAGTTGCTGCCGAAGTACTGGTGGTCGGCGATCTGCTGCTGGGCGAAGCCCACCGCCTCGCGGGCGTACTCGCGGGTCCGCTCCCACTCCTCGCCCGCGTAGCGCTCCGGGTGCTCGGCGATGTGGTGGGCGAGGGAGACGTAGTGGAGGAGCTTGCCCTCGGAGATGCGCAGGACATAGCCGGGGAAACCGGGGAAGTTGGTGTTGCGCTCGTCGATGACCATCTCCATGCGCATGGTGCGCTTGAGGTTGTCGTCGAGGTCGGTCATCCGGGCGTGGGAGCGGGCGTGCAGATTGCGCAGCGCCAACTCCAGGATCCTGTCGTTGAGTTCCTCGTCGCCCTCATGGCCCCAGGTGCGGTGGAACCACTCGGGGAGGTAGTTGGTGGCCTCGCCGTAGTTGGCGACGTAGCCGTTCTCGCGGGTGTGGCCGGCCTCGGTCATGGTCGTGTAGTGCCTGCCGAGCGGGAGGCGGCGTACGACGTTGCCGCCCTTGTCGAGCTTGGACCGGGCCAGCCCCTTGATGACGTACTTGACGTAGTCGACGGTCCAGCGGGCCGTGGTGTCGTGCTGGAAGAGCGAGTGGAAGAGGTCGAGGTCCTGCCCGTCGGGTCCGACCAGCACCTCCTCGCCGAGAAAGGGCTCCCAGCCGAGGGCCTCGCCGACGATGCGGTGGCTGCGCGCCCGGCCCTCGTAGTACGTCGAGCCGATGACCCGGAGTCCTTCGTGGGCCTCCCAGGCGCCCTCGTAGGTGTACATCACCTGGTTGTAGATGTAGGAGAGGCGGGAGCGGGCGTAGTCGAAGTTTGCCTTCAGGACGCGTTCCCAGGCGGCGCGGCGGGTGAGCGGGCCGCCGTCCCAGTCGGCTTCCGCGAGGGAGGTGGCACCTTCCTCGGTGCCGGTGGCGAACGGCTCGTCGAGGAAGCTCTCGAAGGCCTCACGGCCGTAGACATCGTTGTCGGCGATGACGTTCTCGACCAGGTACAGCGCCTGGCCGAGCGCCCCGTAGTAGCCGCCCCAGTCGCCCTGGTGGCCGCCCCACGCCAGGAGCCTGGTGTTGCCGTAGTAGTCCTTGGTGTGGTTGTCGACGCACTTGAAGACCCGCAGCAGCGCGGCCTTCTTCTCGGCCGGGGTCTTCGCCGGGCACCAGGAGGCGCGGGCCAGCGCGCCCGCGTAGAAGAACAGTTCCTCGACGTACCGGACGATCGACAGCTTGCCCGTGGCGGCCGAATCCACCTTCGCCGAAAGGGAGTTGAAGAGCTTCACCTGGTCGGCGACATAGCCGTCGACCAGCGCCTGCTTCGCCGTGTCGTCGAGGTCGGCGACCGTGGCGGTGGGCGGGGTGAAGTCGGCCCGGGGGTCGCCGGTCAGGTCGAGGTGGGTGCCGGTGTGGGTGTAAGCGCGGTAGTAGCCACGGGAGTTGGCGGTCACCTTGGCGGCGAAGGCGTTGTCGTAGGTGCGCAGGGTGATCTCGGCGCGGGTCCGGCCCCGGGTGTGTTCCAGCGGCAGCATGATCGTGGCGTAGAAGAAGCGGCCGGGGAGGGGGCGGTTGGTGCCGGTGTTCAGTGCCTCGTAGTCGCCGGAGCGGCGGTAGCCGATCTGTTCGCCGTTGATGTACGCGAGGGTCTTGTACGGGGAGGTGTCGCCGCCCCAGAACTTCACGGTGAGGTGGTTCTGGTGGACCGGGTCGACGGCGAGGGTGAAGCGGAGGGCGCCGCCCTTGATGTCGGGGGTGGCGAGGGGCTTGGCGACCCTCGCCCTGTCCCCGGCGTTGCCGTCGACGGTCTCGGTGTCCGGGCCGTGGAAGTCGTGGGCCGCCTCGGAGTCGGGGTCGCCGAAGTCGATGAGGTCGAGCCGTCTCGCGCCTTCCGCCGCCGCGCCGGCCTCCTCGGCCGACGCGTCCTCGGCGGCCACCGCGTGGGACCAGCCGCCGCCTGTCAGAGCGAGCGTGCCGGTGCCGATCGCGGCCGTGGTCAGGACGGATCTTCTGGAGACGGACATGCGGAATCCTCCCGGCCGACTGCCGTGCAGTAAACGTTCTCTGCGGAAGCTAGAGGGCTTCGGTCGAGGTCGGCAAGGTGTCGGGCGGCAGAAAGTCTTTCGACATGTGCGGGTATATGGAGACCGGTTGCTGCGTTGCACCGCGCGGGGGTCGGCGACCTGCTGCTGGATCGACCTGGCCCCCCGCGGCGGCCGGTGCCCACTCCCCAGGGCGCGGGCCACGCCGCCGGCGTCCGGCCGACCTCCACGCCGACAAGGGACTGCCGGCTGGCCGGATGCGGCCGCCCGCGTCGCCGCTACGAACGCAAGGCCGTAGTCCCACAGTGTTGCCGTCCGGGTTCTGCACATAGAGGGAGACCGCGGTGCCCTGGGCGCCGAAGCGCTCGTCGGGGCCGTCCAGCACCGTGAAGACGCCGGAATCGACGACCTGTTGCCAGTCGAGCGGCTCGACCACCAGACAGATGTGGTCGACGTTGGAGCCGTTGTCGAGACCGTAGTCAGGTCTCAGCATTCCGGGCGTTTCGGCCCGGAAGGTCCGTCACATCACCAAAGCGTGAGAGCTTCGGTTTGAGGACGGTCTCTCGTTTCCTCCTGCCGCTGGTGCGGCAGGGCTGCGCCACCTGCCCGCCCCGCTTCCGCCTTACGGCGGGGACGGGTGGCGCGGGTCTTCCGGTCGGCTCCACGAGGTTTCGACACCGCCGGGGCGGTGTCCTGGTCTCCGGCCACTCCGGTACCAGTCACGCAAGCTGCCGCGAGAGCGGCGAGGTTGAGCGCGGCGTTGTCGTCCCGGTCGATGACCAGACCGCAGGCGTCGCATTCGTAGGTCCGGACATGCGGCTCGCTCTGCCGCCTACTGTGGACCCCTGGGTTCCTCGCCCCGGTCAGACGACTGGCTCGCAGCACCTGGGGCAGTGCCGTAATAGCCGCTGATCCACGCGGTACGCAGCGCGGACGGCCGCGGGTACTGGCACGTCAGATACGACTCCCCTCTCTGACTGGCTTTGAGGCCTTCCTCGACGGCCCGTGCAATGTCCTCGGGTGTGTCCACGCCGCGCTCTCTCCCGTCACATTCTTGGCTGCTGCCCGGTCTCACGCCTGTGGTCGAGGCCGCTCGTTCGCGAGGCTAGTCGGCGGCTATGCCTCGGGCGCTGAGGACGTTCCGCAACTCCGGGCCCAGGAACTCGGAGCCGAGGACGCGACGGAGGTTGGGAAGCAGCACGAGGTCGTCGAGGGAAGCGACGTCGAACAAGTCGTCCTCGCCGTCCCAGACCGGGGCGCACTCTTGGTACACCTGGTTACCGCCGTCCATGCACAGCTCCTCGACGTCGGCCAGGAGTTCCTCGCTGATCTCCAGTGATGTGAAGTAGCTGCGTGCCTCGGGCACAACCTGGTACGCCAGGCCGTGCTGCTGCGCGTACTCCCAGGGGGCGTCGCCGAGCCCCTTCTCCTTCAGGAGGTCAGCGAGGCAGAACTGAGGCGTGAGCGTCTCATCGATGTACATCAGCTGCTCGACGACGATGAGCTTGAAGTTGAAGTCCTTGAACATGGCCATGCGCACAACCTAGGCGGCACCACTGACACCAAGACCACCGCAGTCGGGCAACGGAGCAGACCTGGTCCGCAAGTGTTCTCAGCTGACGAGGTAAACCATCCCGTTGGCCATTGGTCCGAAGCTGAGCTGCCCCGAGTTTCGTAGAGTCCGATCTTGATTGGTTCAGGCGGACTGTGGGGTGGGCTCCTGGCTTCGCCAGAAGTCGCGTTCGTACTCGGCGGGCGGTACGTAGCCGAGGGCGGAGTGGAGTCGTTCTTCGTTGTACCAGGTGACCCACTGGAAGATCGCCCGCTCGACCTGGTCGAAGCCGGTCCAGGGACCCTGCATCTCGATCAGCTCGGCCTTGAAGGTGCCATTCAGCGCCTCGGCCATCGCGTTGTCATAGCTGTCCGCGACGGAGCCGACCGACGCGGAGGCGCCGATGTCGGCGAGCCGCTCGGTATAGCGAATCGACACATATTGCGAGCCCCTGTCGCTGTGGTGAATGAGGCCGGAGTCCGTCTTGATCCTCCGTCTCCACAGAACCATCTCCAGGGCATCCAGCGGGAGTTCGGTCCGCATATGGTTGGCGACCTGCCAGCCGACGATCATCCGTGAGTACACGTCCAGGACGAACGCCACATACGCCCAGCCGGACCACGTCCTGACATAGGTCATGTCCGCCACCCAGAGCTGGTCCGGTCGGGAGGCCGTGAAGTTGCGGTCGACGAGGTCCGGCGGGCGGGGCGCCGACGGCTCGGCACCGTGGTCCGCCGCCGCTCGCCGCGGATGACGCCCTCGACGCCCAGCTCACGTATCAGCCGCTCGACGGTGCACCGCGCCACGTCCACCCCGCGTCGCCGCAGGGCGCGGGTGATCCGCCGGGCCCCATAGGTGGCCCCGGACTCCGCATGGATCTCCTCGATCAGCGGCATCAGCTGTTCGTCGCGGAGCCGACGGGCCGACTTCGGCCGCTTCTTGGGGCGAAGTAGGTGGACGGCGACAACTCCAGCACCCGGCAGACCAGATCGACCCCAAGGCCCTTCTCGCGCAGGTGGTCGATCACTTGCTCGGCCTCGTCCGGGGACGGTCGATCTCCTGGGCACGAATCCGCAGGACCGGCATGCGAACCGGGCCTGGGAGACCCGGTTCGCGTGGTCGATGTGCCCGCACTCGGCGCAGGTGCGCGAGGTGTACGC